>JBBRCI010000079.1:0-13288 GCA_038204935.1 Sphingobacteriales bacterium
TAAAGTGAGCTCATTATTGGTCAGCGGATTTGGACTAGCGGCATTGAATTCTCCTTCTAATTCATCATTATCAACAACAAAAGAGTACATTCGGATTAAATCCTCAATATGTATCCACGATACCCACTGGTCTCCTTTTCCTAAACCGGCACCAATTCCATTCTTAATTGGTTTAGCCATTTCTGCTAACGCTCCTCCTTCATCGGTCAATACCATCGAGGTTCTTAATTTCACAATTCGTAATCCCAGAACTGAGCCATTGTCAACAGCACTTTCCCACTCAATGCAAGTTCGGGCTAAAAAATCATCTCCGGGAGTACTGGTTTCGTTTAATAACTCATCCTTTCTATCTCCGTAATATCCAATAGCTGATGACGAAATAATGGTTTTTATTTGATGATCTTTCTTTTGATCGATTAGGTTATATAGCATCGATATAGATTCCGTGCGACTATTGATGATCTTTCGTTTTCGTTCAGCCGTCCATCGTTTATCTGCTATTCCTTCACCAGCCAGGTGAATAATTGTATCAACTCCGTTAATACAATCCTGATCAATTTTATTCTCTGTAATATCCCAATGAAAAACTTTGATTTTAGGATTTCCATGAGGCTCTGGTGACCGGCTAAGAATGTGTATAGTGTGACCTTTCTTTAGTAAAAGTCGCGTTAAAGGTTTTCCTATTAAGCCGGAGGCGCCAGTTATTAATATTGTTTTGCTCATAATTAGTTCATTGCTGGAATTTAAAACTTTACTCTGCAGCATTTTAAATGCAAGCATTATACCAGATACGAGAAAACCGGTTAAATTTCTTTATGAAAATTAACGAGCAAAATTTGATTTATATCTGTTAACTATTGATATAACTTTCCAGCTGTTCGATAGTTTTTTTCTGATCTTCAATTACAAATTTAACAAGGTCGCCAATTGAGATCATACCTATAGGTTGATTATCCTTCATTACAGGTAAATGGCGAATATGATTTTCTGTCATAATTTTCATGCAATTTTCTATTGTTTCGTCTTGCAGAACAGTTATAATTCCAGAAGTCATTACATCTTCAATCGAGGTTTCTTTTGAAGATTTGCCTTTTAAAATTATTTTACGTGCATAATCTCTCTCGGTAAATATCCCTTGTAGCTGATTGTTTTCAATGACCAGTAAAGCGCTAATGTTTTTATCCATCATAAACTGGAGAGAATCATAAACTGATGTTGCTCTGTTTACAGAAAACAGAACAGAAGATTTGGTCTCAAGTAATTTTTTAACTGTTCGCATATTATTTGGTTTTACTAAAAGTAGTTAAAAAGTTTTAATGAGATTTTATCTAATTATTTTTAAAAGAATTTTATAAGTTTAAGGTTGTTATGTTATATTTATTATTTTAGGATATTAATTAATAATTAAAAGCACAATTAATTAAAGAAGCCATATGATTTTTATAATTCCTGTTAAAAGCGCACAAATTTCTCCCTCCTGGGAGAAGTTTTCAAAAATATTTGAAAGAACTTTAAAATCTGTTTGCCAGCAAACTGATCAAGATTTTAAAGTGGTGGTAGTTTGTAATGAAAAGCCGCTTACAAAATTCAGCCACCCCAATGTTTATTATCATTCTGTAGATTTTCCTCCACCTACACCCGAGGCTACAAAAGATTTCACTGGTTTGCATTCTCCGAAAGAGGCCGATAAAGCAAAAAAAATTATTGCTGGTTTAGATTATGCGAAGCAATTTAATTCATCTCACACCATGGTTGTTGATGCCGATGATTGTATAAATAGAAATATTGTTTCTTTTATAAAAAAGAATTCCACTACAGACGGCTGGTATAGTAAATCTGGGTATGTTTATAAGGAGGGGAGTAAATTAATTTTTAAAAAAACTGATAAGTTCAACAGCCTTTGCGGAACATCGTTAATTGTAAAATCAGAATTTGTTAAAGGACTTATTACTCCCGATTTATTTTATCAGCATGCACACCGTACTTTAGAAAATGGAGTTAAAATGTCTCCGCTTCCGTTTCCAGCTGCAGTTTATACCATAAACGGTGAGAATTATTTTATGACTGAAAAGGCAGTTGAGCATTTTAAAGGTGATACTGTTAAAAATGGCTTTTCTAAGTTAATTCAGAGAGTTATGAGATATCGAATTGGACTTTTAACTTCTGGATTAAAGAATAAATATGGTTTGTATTCAGTAGTTACTTAATTTTTATATCGTGTAATTCGTTTAGCCATTCCGTTGAATATAAATAAGTGGAATGGCCACATGGCATACCAGTATAATCTTCCCCATAAACCGCTAGGTCTGAATGTTGCAACCTGACTAAGAATAGATTTTCCATTTCTTTCTAATACTTTAAATTCAAGCCAGGCTTCTCCGGGAATTTTCATTTCAGCATATAATAGCAATCTTTTATTGGGTTTGTCGGCCAGTAAAACCCTCCAAAAGTCAAGAGCATCTCCGGCATGAATATCAATATTACTAGTTCTGCCTCTGCGGGAACCAATGCCGCCTACAACTTTGTCTATAATACCTCGTAAATCCCATATCCAGTCCCAGTAATACCAACCGCGACTTCCGCCAATACTCCATACATTGCTTAGAACTTCGGATGATTCTCTTTCGAAAGGCATTTTAACTTTGTATTCCAGGGTTCCGTTTTGCGGAACCTTTATCTGATCCATAAAGGAAGTTTCCAGATAGCCCATGTTTAATGCGTCTTTCCAGCTACTTACAATTGAGTTTTGCTCTATTTTTTCAAAGGCCAGTTCCAAAGCTTCCCGGTAGGTTAAACACTGTCTGGGAACTATATCTTCAATGCCTTTTTTCTGGCAAATTACCTCGTTTACCATACTATCTACCAAACTTCTGGCAAGTTGGTAAGGGACAGAAGTGACAAAATAGAGCCATAGTGACGACAATCTCGGTGATAATACTGGAACGCCAATAATCCATCTTTTTAAATTTCTGACAGATGCATAATCCATCAGCATTTCCCGATAAGTTAAAATATCAGGCCCTCCAATATCAAAAGTTTTATTTAATGCCTTTTCCTGACCCAAAACTTCGGTTAAATAGGCAATTACATCTCTGATAGCTATTGGCTGACATTTGGTTTTAACCCATCTTGGAGCTACCATGATAGGTAATTTTTCAACCAAGTCTCTAATAATTTCGAAAGAAGCACTTCCGGAACCAATAATAATTGCTGCTCTTAAAGTTGTGCATGGAACTTTGCCGGAATTTAAAATCTCCTCAACCTTTAACCGGGAAGTCAAATGTTTCGACAGATTTTCATCGTTGACAATCCCTGTTAAAAAAATGATTTGATTACAATTTGTTTGTTCAATAGATTCAATAAAATTTGTTGCCGAAGTTGCTTCCAGTTCATCAAATTCATTTTTAGTGGAGCTCATGGAATGAACCAGGTAATACGCCGCATCAATATCTGGTGGAATCTCTGTTAACGTTTCCTTTTTGAGAAGGTCGCCCGTTATAATCTGAACTTTTTCGCTAAACTCACTATTTTCATAAAATCTTCTTTTATCTCTAACCAGGCAAACCACCTCATGGCCGGCTTGTAATAAAACCGGTAAAATGCGGGTTCCGATATAACCGTTGGCGCCTGTTAAAAGAATTTTCATGTTATTTAAATCTATCGAGATGAGGTTTATAAGTGTCAGTTTTTACTTCGGCACCTAAATCATGTAAGATATTGTACAAACCGAAATTGGTTCGGTTTACATATATAAAATGTTTAACCCCGCGTGGTTGTTTAAATTCAGGCATTTTTGAAATTTTTTCACCGTAACCATACAATTTTTCAAAGAAATCGTCTTTGCTAAAATCGAAATGATCAAACATATAAGGCTGCGCAAAAAGCTCTATCATTTCTTTGTATGATTGATAATAGAATTCTACTTGTTGCTGATTATCATTTTTCTGAATCATTTCTAACTCTCTGAAAGCTTTTAGTGTTTCAGCTTTATCAGAAAGCATATTGGTCGCGGTAAGTGCAAAAAACGGATAATAAAAATCATCAGGCATTTGCTTTATACAACCAAAATCAATAATTCCTAATTTTCCATCCGGAGTTATCAGGAAATTCCCTGGGTGCGGATCTGCGTGTACGGCACGCAATTCATGTTGCTGGAAATTATAAAAATCCCACAAAGCCTGTCCAATTTTATTTCTTAATTCCTGAGAAGGATTAGTATTTAAAAATTCTTTTAAATGCAGTCCTTCAAGCCAATCCATCGTAATGATGCGTTTGCTTGATAATTCTGGATAATATTCCGGGAAAACTAAGTTTTCAATTCCTTTGCAGGCAGCAGAAAATTTGATGGATTGCAAAAGCTCCAGTTCATAATCTGTTTCTTCTAAAAGCTTTTCCTCCACTTCATTCATGTAAATCTCCAGCTCCTTCTGGCTCATGCCCAGCAAGCGGAAGGCAAAAGGCTTTACCATTTTCAAATCTGATGAAATACTGTCGCCAACTCCGGGATATTGAATTTTTACAGCCAGTTTTTTACCATTTAAAAAAGCCTGATGAACCTGACCAATTGAAGCTGCATTACTAGATTTTGAATTGAATTGATCAAATATTTCATCCGGCGTTTTGCCAAAATATTTGCTGAATGTGCGTACAATTAAGGGACCGGATAATGGTGGCGCATTATATTGCGATAATGAAAATTGATCTACATATGCCTTTGGCAGGATGTTTTTATCCATGCTCAGCATTTGTGCAACTTTAAGGGCACTCCCTTTTAATTCACTTAAGGAATTGTAAATATCTGTCGCATTATCCAGATTCAATTCATCCTTGTTTAAATCAGGATTGAATAACTTCTTAGAATAGTGTTTGATATAATTTCCTCCAACTTTAAAACCTGTTTTAACAAACCGGGCAGAGCGCTCTGTTTTTGAAGTTGGGATACTGTTTTGTTCTTTCATGTTAGTTGGCGGCTTTCCCGTAAGGAGATTAGAATTTCATATTTTGTTTGATTCCGCCGTTATTGAAAACGAATTTTCCATAATCAATTAAGCTGTCTATCGGAGATCTTTCAAATAGATCGAAAGTTACATTTATCCCTTTTTCAATGGCTTCATCTGTTTTTTCAAATGAGGCGCTGCTATCTTTTACCCAAAAATTAAGTATAAAACCTAATTGAACCCAAAGCGCATCTTTATATTTATCAGTAAAAAACCTGCGGTCTAAAAGTTCTCCGGATTCTATTCCCTGCTGAATAATGTTGGCGGCGAAGTTTTGAAATATGTTTTTAGATCCGCGTAAAACCTGTGGAGTAGATAATCCTCCGGATGCTTTTTTGAGACTATGAATTACAAAACTGCGTTTGCTTTTCAGCGATTCTATATAACCGTAAAAAAACGCCAATGCTTTTTCTCTTGCCGTATATTGCTCCCACACATCCTGGTTTTGAACTTTCTGAATTGCTTTCGAAGTTAAATCTGTCCAAACAGATTCTTCAATTCCCTCAAATGTTCCATAGAAATCATAAAATTCCTCTTCGCTTAAATTGTTATCCTTCGCGAAAGCGTAAACTGTTTTAGGGTTTTCTCCGTGTGTTAAAATATAATCCAGATAAGCTTTTTGTAAATCTTTTGCTGTTGTCATAAGGTTTTATTTTTATTGTTTTTAATATTGCAGACGGTTTTTTTCAAATTCTTTGTTCTCATTTATTCAGAAAAATAAACAGGCTGGAACATTTATCGAATATCGCAAATCCTGTGCTTCAAAGCTTTTTATTTGGTTTCTGTTATGTCATTTTTAAATCAGTATCTTCTGCCGCATCGTTTTCTTACACATTTATGATATGATGAATGAATCGTAACTTCGTAATTTGAAAGTTGAGAGGGAAAAATTAAATAACAGGAATGAGTGATAAGATAATTCTAGTTTGGTTCAGGAAAGATTTAAGAATACATGATAACGAAATACTGCTCCAGGCATGCCGAAAAGCGGATTATGTAATTCCATTTTATTGCTTTGACGAACGACAATTTGAAATCACATCTTTTGGGACTTTAAAAACCGGTCTTATTCGGGCGAACTTCCTTTTAGAAAGTGTTGCCGACCTTCAAAAATCTTTGCAAAATCTGGGTAGTGACCTAATCATAAAATCCGGAATTCCGGAAGAAATAATTCCCTTGCTCGTTAAAAAATATCAGGTCACAGAAGTTTATCATCACCGTGAAGTAGCATCGGAAGAAACGGGAATTTCTGAAAATGTTGAAACGGCGCTTTGGAAGTTAAAAATTAATCTGAAGCATTTTATTGGACATACATTATATCATAAAGAAGATCTTCCTTTCCCGATTAAGGATATTCCTGATGTGTTTACAACGTTTAGAAAGAAAGTAGAGCGGGAAAGTGAAGTTAAAACCTGCTTTGATACACCTGATAAAATTGTATCTCCTGCAAATATGGAAGTGGGAATTTGCCCTAAACTTTCAGACTTAGGCTTTGAAGAGTTTAATGTGAAAGACCCACGTGCGGTTTTGGAATTTAAAGGCGGGGAAACAAATGGCACAGCCAGGTTAAGATCATTTTTCTGGGAAACTGATTCTCTGCGTAATTATAAAAATACCAGGAACGAATTAATTGGTAAAAATTATTCATCTAAACTTTCGGCCTGGCTTTCTTTAGGTTGTTTGTCACCAAGGGAAATTTACTGGGAAATAAAAAAATACGAAAAAGAACGGGTGGCTAATGAGTCAACCTACTGGCTTTATTTTGAATTACTATGGCGTGATTACTTTCGTTTCATGTTTAAAAAACATGGCAATAAATTTTTCTCTAAAGCCGGTTTTAAAAATGAAATTCCTGAGGAAGCAGAAAATCAGCAGGAATTATTTGATTGCTGGAAAACTGCACGAACAGGAATACCTTTTATAGATGCCAACTTGCGTGAATTGATTCAAACAGGTTTTATGAGCAATCGCGGGCGGCAGAATGTGGCCAGTTTTTTAGTGAAAGATCTGAAGGTAAACTGGACGTGGGGCGCTGCTTTTTTTGAAGAACATTTGATTGATTATGATCCATCAAGCAACTGGGGAAATTGGGCCTATATAGCAGGGGTTGGTAACGATCCACGAGAAAACCGGCATTTTAATATTCTTAAACAAGCAAAGGAATATGATCCGCAAGGCGACTATGTTCGACTTTGGATTCCTGAACTTGAAAAAATACCCGGCGCAAAAATTCATGAACCCTGGACATTATCTGATGAGAAATTAATGGCGTATGAAGTTTCGATCGGGAAGTCTTATCCGGCACCTTTATCAGCGGCCCTGACCATCTAATTATTGCAATACATGATGCTAATTTAATCGTGTTGGTAAAACGGCATTAATTTCGCTGTAAAATTAACCAGTTAAATTATTTACTAATTGCATTCACATATTACTTCATTTCAAAGCTCTGAACGCATTTGTAGAAATTTGTAAAATTTTATTATTTGTCAGTCTGCAAATTGGCAGATTTGAAAAAAATGAAATTCATAAAACTTATGGCTGTTTATAGCCTTAAAATCTTATTTTTGTCTCCCAATAGATGTTATTTAAATGGATAAATTATCTTACCTCAGTAACGCAAGCGCTAATTACATAGATTCAATCTATCAATCATATAAAGAAGATAATTCCTCTGTTGATTTCGGCTGGCAGAAATTTTTTGAAGGATTTGATTTTGGCAGAGGATCCGAAGCGGGGTCTGTAACTGTTGAAACACCTGAGCATTTTTTGAAAGAAATTAATGTTCTGAATTTGATAAATGGCTATCGCGAACGTGGTCATCTTTTTACCAAAACAAATCCTGTCAGAGAACGCCGATCCTATTATCCCGGAAAGGAATTAGAAACTTTTGGACTAAGTGATGCAGATTTAGATGTTGTTTTTAATGCAGGCGTAGAAGTTGGTTTAGGCTCAGCAAAGCTTCGCGATATTTTGCAACTTTTAGAACTAACGTATTGCCAGTCAATTGGTGCAGAATACAAATATATTCGTAGTCCGGAGAAGATTAAATGGTTTGAGCAGCGCATGGAAACCGAGCGTAATACGCCCAACTTTTCCATCGAAACCAAAAAAAGAATTCTTAAAAAGCTGAATGAAGCCGTTGTATTTGAGAATTTTTTAGGAACCAAATTTCTTGGACAAAAACGTTTCTCATTAGAAGGAGCGGAGTCTGTAATTCCGGCTCTGGATTCTGTAATACAAAAAGGTGCTGAATTAGGCATTGAAGAATTTGTAATCGGTATGGCGCATCGCGGTCGTTTGAACGTGCTGGCCAATATCATGAACAAAACCTACACTGATATTTTCTCAGAATTTGAAGGTAAAGGATATGATACTAAATCGCCTTTCGGCGGAGATGTAAAATACCATCTTGGATATTCTACAGATGTAGAAGTTGAATCGGGTAAAATGGTTCATTTAAGCCTTTGTCCAAATCCTTCTCATCTGGAAGCTGTAGATCCGATTGTTGAAGGAATAGTGAGATCAAAAATTGATTTCAAATACGACGGTGATTATAAAAGAATTGCGCCTATTCTAATTCATGGAGATGCTTCACTGGCCGGACAGGGAATTGTTTACGAGGTTTTGCAGATGGCAAAATTGGAAGGATACCGTACAGGCGGAACCATTCACCTGGTTATTAACAACCAGGTTGGTTTTACAACAAATTATAAAGATGCCAGATCATCTACATATTGTACTGATTTAGCAAAAGTGACGCTTTCACCGGTATTTCACGTAAATGGAGATGATGTTGAAGCATTGGTTTACGCTATTAATTTAGCGGTAGAGTATCGTCAGAAATATCATAATGATGTTTTCATAGATATATTGTGTTACCGTCGTTACGGTCATAATGAATCTGATGAACCCAAATTTACTCAACCACTTTTATATAAAGCCATTGAAAACCACGCCAATCCAAGGGAGATTTATAATCAAAAATTAACTTCTCAGGGAAGCGTTGATGCCAATCTGGCAAAAGAAATGGAGAAAAAATTCCGGGCACTTTTGCAGGAAAGGTTAAATGAATCAAAAGAAGTTGAGGATTTTTCTGAAGTTAATCCTGTTTTTTCAGGCTCCTGGAATGGTTTGCGTTTAGCGACTGCTGAAGATTTAGCATCTACTTCTAATACTGCTGTTTCTAAAACCAATTTCTTAGCTATTGCTGATAAAATCACTTCGTTACCAACTGATAAAAAATTCTTTAGAAAAATTGAGAAGCTTTTTGACGACCGGAAAAGAATGATTGAAAATGAAACTTTTGATTGGGCAATGGGCGAGTTAATGGCTTATGGTACCTTATTAGAAGAAGGTTTTAGAGTTCGCGTTAGCGGTCAGGATGTTGAAAGGGGTACTTTCTCTCACAGACATGCGGTTTTAACTCTGGAAGATTCTGAAGAAGAATATGTACCATTAAGTCAATTAGAAGACGGGAAGGCCAAATTTGATATCTACAATTCTCACCTTTCTGAATATGGAGTTTTGGGATTTGAATATGGATATGCATTGGCAAATCCAATGTCATTAATTGTGTGGGAAGCACAGTTTGGAGACTTTTTTAACGGAGCCCAAATTATTATCGACCAGTTTATTATGAGTGCCGAAACTAAATGGCAACGTTCTAACGGTTTGGTTTTATTGCTTCCGCATGGATATGAAGGTCAGGGACCGGAACATTCATCTGCCCGTATTGAACGTTTTCTGGCTGCTTGTGCTAATGATAATGTACAGGTTGCAAATGCAACAACTCCGGCTAATTTTTTCCATTTATTACGCAGACAGTTAAAAAGAGATTTCCGCAAACCTCTGATTGTTTTTACGCCGAAAAGTTTGCTGAGAAGTGCGCAATGTGTAAGTAATCTGGATGAATTTACAAATGGGCATTTCCAGGAATTAATTGATGATTCATACGTAAAAGCTGCAGATGTTAAGCGTGTTTTATTCTGTTCAGGAAAGATCTATTATGATCTTTTAGAAAAACAGCAGGAAGATAAACGTAAAGATGTGGCCATTGTACGGGTTGAACAAATATATCCGATCCCATATAAGCAGTATGATGCTGTAAAAGCGAAATATAAAAAAGCAAAAGAATTTGTATGGGTTCAGGAAGAGCCTGAAAATATGGGTCCATGGCCTTTTATTTCACGTAAGTTCCGCGAATCAGATTTTAATTTTAAACTTGTATCCCGTAAGGAAAGCAGTAGTACCGCAACCGGATATTTGAAACAGCATATTGCGCAACAATTAAATATAATTGGACAAGCGTTTGAAGATGTTGCCGGAGCCGGAGTTAAAAAGCAGGTTGAAAATGCCACAAACAAAGTTGTTAATATAGACTAATACGATATAATCAAAACCACATGAGTTTAGAAATCAAAGTTCCGCCGGTAGGCGAATCTATTTCAGAAGTAGTTTTATCCAGCTGGATTAAAAAAGATGGCGATTACGTTGAAATGGATGAGGTAATTGCCGAATTAGAATCAGATAAAGCCACGTTTGAGCTTACTGCCGAAATTGCGGGAACTTTAAAAACCATAGCCAGCGAAGGCGATACATTAGCAATTGGTGCTGCTGTTTGTCAGATTGAAGAAGGTTCTGCTCCGGTTGAAACGGCTGTGGCATCGAAAAGTGAGTCTGCTAACGCTACATCATCAGAAGGTCCTGCTCCGGTTGCTGCAACTGCAGAAAAAGGCACTTCTTACGCCTCAGGTGTTCCATCACCTTCTGCTGCAAAAATTCTTGCTGAAAAAGGAATTGATGCTTCTTCTGTAAACGGATCCGGACCATCTGGTCGGATTACAAAGGACGATGCAAATAAAGCGGAGAAAAAACAAGCTCCAAAAGCACAAGCTAATTCTCCTGTAGCTTCAGATGCTGCGGTGGCGGGCAGCCGTAATGAGCGACGTGAAAAAATGTCGTCCTTACGCAAAACTGTTGCTAAGCGTTTGGTTTTAGTAAAAAATGAAACAGCCATGCTAACTACTTTTAACGAAGTAGATATGCAGCCCATAATGGAACTCCGTTCTAAATACAAAGATAAATTCAAAGAAAAATTTGGTGTAGGATTAGGGTTTATGTCCTTTTTCACTAAAGCAGTTTGCGAAGCATTAAAAGATTTTCCTGCTGTTAACGCCCGTATTGATGGTGAAGAAGTTGTTTACAATGATTTCGCAGATATTTCAATTGCTGTTTCTGCACCAAAAGGTTTAGTGGTTCCAATTATTCGAAATGCAGAATCAATGAGCCTTGCTCAGATAGAAAAATCAGTAATGGAACTGGCTGGTAAAGCTCGCGAAAGCAAACTAACACTAGAAGAAATGACCGGTGGAACTTTTACAATCACCAATGGTGGTGTTTTTGGTTCGATGATGTCTACCCCAATAATCAACGCTCCACAATCTGCAATTTTAGGAATGCATAATATTGTAGAGCGCCCTGTGGCTTTAAACGGACAAGTGGTTATTCGGCCAATTATGTACGTTGCTTTGTCATATGACCACCGTATTGTGGATGGCCGCGAATCTGTTGGATTCCTGGTTCGTGTAAAACAATTATTAGAAGATCCTGCCCGCTTATTGCTGGGAGTTTAAAATTATCTCTTTACAAAAATAACCCCGTTCGCGGGGTTATTTTTTAACCTAAAAATTTAGAACTATCCTTAAATTATGTCATCTAAAGATTTCAATGCAGATTTCTTTTTAAAGTTTGTCAAATTCGGGGTAGTTGGGTTTTCGGGTATTTTTGTTGATTTCGGAATTACGTATCTCTGTAAAGAGAAGTTTAAAATTCAAAAGTATATCTCCAATTCGCTGGGATTTACGGCCGCCACAATCTCCAATTATATATTAAACCGGTTTTGGACTTTTCATAGTACTGACCAAAACCGGATGACGCAATTCGGAAAGTTTTTTGCCATTGCGCTGGTAGGTTTGGTTTTAAATAACCTGCTGATTTATCTGTTTAATGATAAGCTCAAATTCAACTTTTACCTCTCCAAAGTTTTTGCCATCGCCATTGTTTCCATTTGGAATTTCTTTGCTAATTACCTTTATACCTTTGCGGGATAATATTTCTGAATGATTAATAAATTTAAAAACGGATCTGAGCTGTTCATTGGTTTTTTAATCATCTGGACGTTAATAAATGCTATTCAGGCAGGCTTTATGGAATTGCATCCTGATGAAGCTTATTACTGGATCTATTCCCGTTTTCTGGATTGGGGATATTTTGATCATCCGCCAATGGTGGCGCTTTTTATTAAAGCTGGAGACACCTTATTTCATTCCAAATTTGGCTTGCGATTATTCACCATAATTACCAATACAATTTCTGTCTATTTCCTCTGGGAGATCCTCAAAAAATATTCGCGTGACGTAAAGTTATTCATCATTCTGTTCAGCTCCATACTTATATTCCATATTTATGGATTTATAACCACGCCAGATTCTCCGCTATTTTTCTTCAGTATTTTGTTCTTTTATGTGTATCAGCGGTACGCCGAAGAAGATAAAACAAAATGGGCAGTTTTGCTTTCGCTGATTATTGCAGCCATGTTTTATAGCAAATACCATGGAGTTTTGCTGGTGTTTTTTACTGTTGTTTCCAATTTTAAATTATTTAAAAGACCTTCCTTTTATTTAATAATCGGGCTGGCGTTTGTATTGTTCCTGCCTCATATTTACTGGCAAATTCAAAATGGTTATCCTTCATTATATTATCATTTAATAGATCGCTCATCAAAACCTTATCAATTTCAATATACCGGCGATTATTTATTGGGGCAACTGTTAATTGCTGGTCCCTTAGTGGGTTGGTTTTTATATAAGGCTGCAGTTTCCGTTAAATCAAATGATGTTTTTATCAGGGCGGTAAAATTTAATTTTTACGGAATCTTTATTTTCTTCCTGCTTAGCACTTTTAAAGGTCGCGTTGAGCCGCATTGGACACTAATAGCCTTTACACCGCTTTTTATACTGAGTTATCTTTATCTCAACCAAAGACCGGCAACAATACGCTGGTTTAAAAAATTAGCTTTCATAAATATTGCCTTAATTCTGCTGGTTCGTATTCTGTTAATTATTCCCTTTCCGGGGATAAAAGATTTCAAGCAGGTTGCTTATTATTTTGGTGCTGAAGAGTGGGCTAAAAAAATAAAATCTTATGCGGGAAACTCTCCGGTAATTATTTTAGGAGGATTTCAGGAAGCTTCGCAATATGATTTTTACAACAGAACGCTGCAAGGTTTT
>JBBRCI010000080.1:0-13250 GCA_038204935.1 Sphingobacteriales bacterium
GCGCTTCCAAAAATAGTGGCAATGGCGGCGGTTCCAACCCGATCATCAGTTGCAAACATAATTCCCCTGCTCAGTACTGAATCGCCACCAGGAGTTCCCATTACCGGAAGTAACATTATGTAGGCTACGTTTGCCAACACATATAAAAGCGTAACTATCAGAGTACCAAAAAATAAGCTCAAGGGAATATTTCTTTGCGGGTCTTTCACTTCTCCGGCAGTGTAGGTAATGTTGTTCCAGGCATCACTGCTAAATAATGAACCAACCATGGCTGCGCCAACCGCTCCCCAAAGAACAATTCCGCTCAACGCTTCTGTCGTTACGGTTCCATCCGGATTACCAACGGTTTTAAATGGACTCCAAAAATCGCTCATATTAGCAATTAATGCTTTGCCGTTTAAACCGAAATATATTCCCAACACAATTAATCCCAGAAGGGAAATAATTTTGGCAAGTGTAAATGTTGTCTGAATGATTTTCGCATTTTTTACTCCCTGAAGGTTTACGAAAGTTAAAAAAGCGATCAATGCAATGGCAAGCAATTGCTGTGTACTGAATTGCAAAAATCCCAGGTCGGCGAGAATGATTTTATCTGAAATAATATCAGGAAGTAAAACGCCTGTGAATTTGGCAAAAGCAATGGCTACCGCGGCAATTACTCCGGTTTGAATAACCATAAAAACCGTCCAGCCAAATAAAAATCCGGTTAAAGGATTATAAGCTTCGCGAAGGTAAATATATTGTCCTCCTGCTTTTGGCATCATACCGGCAAGTTCCCCATAACTTAAGGCCGCTATTAAAGTTATTAATCCGGTTATAATCCAAATGAGTAAAATATAACCCGGAGAGCCCACAGAACGAGCAATATCTGCACTCACAATAAAAATTCCCGAACCGATCATGGACCCGGCAACGATCATGGTTGAGTCTAAAAGACCCAACTCCCGTTTCATTCCGGTTTGTTCTAAAACTTGTTTCATTTATTAAAAAATATGTATTAAGGTTTCCAACGAAATTATCTAAAAAACTCGCATTAAAAAATTATCTGCGATTTGAGTTAAAACCCTTTATCTAAAAGCAAAATTAAAATCTCTATAATCACTAAAAACTTCGCAATTAATTTGGATAATGCGGCAATGCTCTTATTTTTGATCCCGGATTATATTTATTCGATTTTAATATTAATAGCCTGATATTAAAATACTTTTCGCAGATTGCTAAAACTTAAATTTTTATTAAACTATAATTTTAAAAACAACCTAAACCAGTAAGTCTTTATGGATTTTTTACAAAACAACTTAATTTATTTCATCCCTGTTTTTGGGCTTATCGGGATACTGGTAATGCTGATAAAAGCAGCCTGGGTAAGAAAGCAGGATGCAGGAGATGAAAATATGCAAACCTTGTCGGGATATATTGCAGACGGAGCGATGGCATTTTTACGGGCCGAATGGAAGGTATTAGGATATTTTGCAATTATCGCTGCAATTTTGCTTGCCTACTCGGGTACCTTAGTTGAATCCTCTAGCTGGGTTATAGCAATTTCCTTTTTAATTGGCGCTTTTACCTCTGCTTTCGCAGGATATATTGGGATGAGCATTGCTACCAAAGCAAATGTACGAACCACTCAGGCAGCTCGTACCAGTTTAGCACAGGCTTTAAAAGTATCATTTACTGCCGGTAGTGTAATGGGAATTGGTGTTGCCGGTCTGGCTGTTTTAGGTTTAGGTTCTTTGTTTATTGTGTTTTACCAAATCTATGTGGTAAACGTAGCCGGAGCTTCGGTAAACGGCGAAGCCATGAAAAAAGCGCTTGAAGTTTTAGCCGGATTTTCTTTAGGAGCAGAATCTATTGCACTTTTTGCCCGTGTGGGTGGCGGTATTTACACCAAAGCTGCCGATGTAGGCGCTGATTTGGTTGGTAAAGTTGAAGCGGGAATCCCTGAAGATGATGTTCGAAACCCGGCAACTATAGCAGATAATGTGGGCGATAACGTTGGAGATGTAGCCGGAATGGGCGCCGATTTATTCGGATCATATGTTGCAACAATTCTTGCAACCATGATTCTGGGCCGCGAAATTGCATCCAATGATAATTTCGGAGGAATTGCTCCCATCCTTCTGCCAATGCTTATTGCAGGTTTAGGATTATTATTATCCATCGTTTCAACATATTTCGTTCGTATTAAAAAAGAAACAGACAGTGTACAAAATGCATTGAACATAGGTAACTGGGCATCTATTATTTTAACTGCTATTGCTTCATACTTCGCAGTAATTTGGTTATTGCCCGATGGTAATTTCCACATGATACGTGATATGGGCGTAGACGGAACGTTAAAAGCGGGCGCTCACCTGTTTAACAAAATGGATATTTTCTATTCGATCATTGTCGGTTTAATTGTTGGAACATTAATGAGTTTGATCACAGAATATTTTACCGCAATGGGAAGATCTCCTGTTCAATCCATCATCAAACAATCATCTACCGGCCATGCAACCAATATTATTGCCGGCTTAGCAGTAGGTATGAAATCAACTGTTTTGCCTATTCTGGTATTGGCATCTGGCATTTACGGCTCGTTTTACTTTGCAGGATTTTATGGGGTAGCTATTGCCGCCGCTGGTATGATGGCGACCACAGCCATGCAATTATCCATTGATGCCTTTGGCCCGATCGCGGATAACGCAGGTGGTATTGCAGAGATGAGTGGTTTACCCAAAGAAGTGCGTGAACGTACAGACAACCTGGATGCTGTTGGTAATACAACTGCTGCAACTGGTAAAGGATTTGCTATCGCATCTGCCGCCTTAACTTCACTGGCACTGTTTGCCGCTTTTGTGGGTGTTGCAGGTATTGAGCATATCGACATTTATAAAGCAGATGTCTTAGCAGGATTATTTGTTGGAGGAATGATTCCCTTCATTTTCTCAGCCTTATGCATCTCGGCAGTTGGTCGTGCGGCTATGGATATGGTTAATGAAGTACGCCGTCAGTTCCGTGAAATTCCCGGAATTATGGAATACAAAGCCAAACCAGAATATGAAAAATGCGTTGCTATTTCAACCAAAGCTTCTATTCGCGAAATGATGCTGCCGGGCGCTATTGCGTTGATCGTTCCGATTATCATTGGATTTTCTTTCGGTGCAGAAGTATTGGGTGGTTTATTAGCTGGTGTAACGGTATCAGGCGTTCTGATGGGAATTTTTCAATCGAACGCAGGTGGTGCATGGGACAACGCTAAAAAATCATTTGAAAAAGGGGTTATGATCAACGGGGAAATGTTCTACAAAAGCTCTGAGCCACATAAGGCTTCCGTAACCGGAGATACCGTTGGAGATCCGTTTAAAGATACTTCAGGACCGTCCATGAATATTCTGATCAAATTAATGTCAATTGTATCATTAATTATTGCTCCACATTTGGCTGCTGGAATTTCTCCAAACACCCAGGGAACAGAAATCCGTAAAGAAGTTAAAGTGATCAGCAAAACTGACTCATTAGGAAATACAGTTACCGATACGATAATTAATTCTACAGATACCTTAAATCGTTAATTTATATAAGTATAATTGTTACTGAAATGGGATTTCTAAACAAGAAGTCCCATTTCATTATTAAAATAAATTAATTAGGTTTGGCGATTCACTAATTTAAAATTCGATATAGAAACACATTAACTAAACTAACTTATGCTTTATAAGAAATCGTTATCACAATTAATGACCGAATCTCAGGTTGAGGGAGGATTAAAGCGGACCTTATCCGCAAATAATCTGATATCACTGGGAATAGGTGCAATTATTGGTGCTGGTATTTTTACTTTAACCGGGGTTGCAGCAGCACAACATGCAGGTCCTGCGGTAGTTTTATCTTTTATTCTTGCTGGTGTTGCCTGTGCTTTTGCAGGATTATGCTATTCAGAATTTGCTTCGATGATCCCAATTGCGGGTAGTGCATACACGTATGCGTACGCAACAATGGGCGAATTTATTGCCTGGATTATAGGCTGGGATTTAATTCTCGAATATTTGTTCGGCGCTTCCACTGTTGCGGTAAGCTGGTCGGGTTATATGACGAGTTTCCTGAATGATTTTGGAGTCAGTATTCCTGCAAGTATTGCGCAGGCTCCATACAATTACGATTCATCAAGCGCAGTATTTACACCAACAGGTTCAATGATCAATTTCCCTGCAATGTTTATCATTGCTATCATCACCACTTTGTTAGTTATAGGTATCAGCGAATCAGCCAAATTCAACAACGTAATTGTAGTTGTTAAAGTAGTAGTGATCTTGTTATTTATTGGTTTCGGTTTATCATTTGTTGATATGAATAACTTAAGACCTTTTATTCCTGAATCTGAAGGTCCGGGTGCATTTGGTTATAGCGGTATTCTTCGCGGAGCCGGAATTATCTTCTTCGCATATATTGGTTTCGATGCGGTTTCTACTGCGGCACAGGAAGCTAAAAATCCTCAAAAAGATATGCCGAGAGGTATTTTAGGTTCATTAATTATTTGTACCATTATTTACATCCTGGTAGGATTTGTAATGACAGGTATGGTTAATTATAAATTCTTAAACGTTCCAGATCCGGTTGCTGTTGCGGTTAACGCAGGTGGAAGCAGTTTATACTGGTTACGTTTCCCAATTAAAATTGGTGCCTTAGCAGGATTAAGTTCTGTTATTTTGGTTATGTTAATGGGTCAGCCCCGTATTTTTTACTCCATGTCTAAAGATGGTTTATTGCCTTCATTCTTCAGTAAAATTCATCCGAAGTTTAGAACTCCATACATTACTACAATTATTACAGGAACTGTAGCTATGATTATTTCTGGCTTCGCTCCTATCAATTTGTTAGGTGAGCTGGTTTCTATAGGTACTTTATTAGCCTTTACAATTGTTTGTGGTGGTATTTTAGTTTTGAGATATACTGATCCGGATATTAAAAGACCATTTAAAACTCCATTTTTCCCGTATGTTCCAATTCTGGGTATTTTAGTTTGTATATACCTGATGACTGGTTTGCCTTGGCATACATGGGAACGTTTAATCATTTGGATGGCAATAGGTGTTCTGATTTACTTCACATATAGTATAAAGCATTCCGTCATCCGTAAAGCGGGAAAGACGGTAATACCGAAAAATCCTCCAAAACCAACTATTCACGAATAGTTATCATAATGATTTTAATAGCTCCGGAAACGGGGCTTTTTTTTGATCTCAATTTCTGCCTCTAAAGCCTGCATCAAATAAGTCAAATAATTATACCTTTAGCCTTTCAAAAAAAACGGCAACCTGCAAATTTTTAAATTATAACCGATGGATACTTATTTTAATTTCAGACATATTCTATCAGTAACAATGATTTTGTTTGCGATCATTGATATTTTAGGTGCCATTCCGGTTGTTATTGCTTTGAGAAATAAAGCAGGTAGAATTGAGTCAGAGAAAGCTTCGGCGGTTTCTCTGATTTTAATGATTCTTTTTCTTTTTATCGGTGATGAATTATTAAAAATTATTGGGCTTGATATATCCTCTTTCGCCATTGCTGGTTCAGTTGTCATTTTTGTCATTGCCATGGAAATGGTTTTAGGCGTTAACTTTTTTAAAGAAGAAATTCCAGAAAGCGTATCAATTGTACCATTGGCCTTTCCGTTAATTGCCGGTGCCGGAACCATGACGACTCTTTTATCCTTAAAATCTCAATACGATACACAAAACATCGTTGTAGGAATAGTCATTAATATGATCTTTGTTTATATCGTATTAAAAAATACCGAAAGGTTGGAGAAAATGTTTGGAACCACCGGCCTGCATATTATGCGCAAAGCATTCGGAATAATTTTATTAGCTATCGCGATTAAGCTTTTCCGCTCTAATACTGGTTTATAAGTTTTATGCCTCAGGCTTAATTAACCTGGCTACAAACATAGTATCTGCCCGATGTTCGTAGCCTTTCAGGATTTTGCTTGATTCTAATTTTAAACCGAATTCTTTTTCCAGAATACCGACAACTTCTTCGTTCTCCGATTTAAAAACCGAGCAGGTAATATAAATTAAAGGCTTGCCGGGTTTTAAATATTTAACCACATTAGCAGCAATAGAACGTTGCAGATTTTGAAAACTTTTAATCTTAAAATCCTCAAACTGATTGATCATTTCGGGAGTCCTTCCCCATGTTCCGGAACCACTGCAAGGGGCATCCATAATAATTCCGTCGAACTCATAATGATGCATAAAGGGATCCGGATTTTGAGTAAGGTCCAAAACTTTTTTCTTGTAGGTTGTAAAGCCGGCACCAATAAAACGTTCGTCCAGATTATTTAAAACGCTTTCGCGGATATCTGTAACCAGCAATTTCAAATTCTTCTCCAAACTAAAAAGCAATAAGGACTTCCCTCCTGAAGCTGCGCAGGCATCCCACCAGCTTTCGTACCTCTTGGGCTGAAAATAATCACCTGTTTCCTGAGATGACAAATCCTGAACTTCATAAGGTAAATAATTACCTTCTATCTTATTAAGCTTGCTACCATCTAAAAAAACCTGATCTAATTTTGTCCCGTTAGGGAATGAAATTGTTCTTTCAGAAATAATTGTAAAATTTATTCCCGCAGTTTCCAGCTTAGCTTTAACCAGAATTTCCTTTCCGGGATGAATCCGGATGAATAGATCGGGTTGTTTAAAAAATGATTTTAGAAATTGTTGCTGATCAATACCATTAGAAATTTTATCGACAAATGGAAAAACCTCGTTTAACCTGAATGATTCCTTCTCAGTTAAATAGTCAATTTTAGAATCTAAACTTAAACTTGCCCTTTCATTATAATCTTCACGAAAGTGAGCTAAAAAAGAATTGGGTTCTGTATTGCATAAAAACTCGGCAGCAAATAATCGCTCCTCAGTTTCTTTGTTTTCAAGGGCCCTACCTAAACGAAAATAATTATAGATCAACCGACTTGCAATTCGCCTGTCGGTAGATCCCATTTGCTTATTCTTTTTAAAAAATCCGGGAAGAAATTTTGTGAGCGGCATACTGGCCGGATATTCTGCCAATATTTTCAGAAAGGTTCTTAGTTGCTGCTCCTCTCTCATCGTATTTCCTGTAATTCAAAACCGGTATATTTTAGCATCATTACTTCAGCATTACTGAAACCGGTTTGCTGATCTTTTTGAAAATGAAAACGATTGTGCAGGCCTTTGTAATCTAAGTCAGTTAAATGCTTCGGATAATCTTTTCCATATTGAGCAAGCAGCTTTCCAAAATAAAAACCAGTGTCAAATCCTTTGAAAGAGAATTCTGACGGCGCCAGGCCATATTGCTGGCGGTAAATTGAGGTAAAGTTTTTTACTACCGGTGACTTGTAATCTATAAAATAGGAAGCTGTGATTTTAGTATTTAAAGCTTGCATTTTTTCGACGTTCAAAAACTGAGCCCTGATCCAGTTTGGATGCCCGAATAAATCTATCCTAAAACCAGACTGACTCAATTTATACAGGCGATCTATAGTAGGCAAAATAAAGCTTTTTTCATCAGATGTTAGGATGATTATATTGGTTAATCCACTATTTAAAAAGGTTTCCAATCCCACAGAGTTTGGTCGTTCGTGAATTAAAAAACCTTTGTTAGAAAGTGATCTGATATATTTTCTGATGGGTGCCGCAAACTTTTCATCATCAGATTTTTGGGTGTTTATTAAAACCAGATTTACCTGCGAAGGCGTGTAATTTTTATTGATGAAGTCAGCAATTTTCCAGCCGTGCTGATCTACTGTATTGTTAATAGTTACCAGACTTGCATTGCTGTAATTATCTGGTGTGCTGGCCGCCAAAGGGGAAATTTGAAGTTTGTCTTCGGGTTTATAAAAATCATTGAAAATTTTTATTGACGAAGGAAAAACCGGTCCAACAATCAGATCATTTCCCTGAACAGATTTGGATCTAGCCAGATTTACGAGCATTACTTCCTGCTCACGAGAATCGTAAACATTCAGTTTAAAATCAGTTCCGCTCTTTGCCAGAGAATCAAGAGCAAGCTTAAAGCCCTGATAATAATCCAAAGCCAAAGAAGCCCGGTTTATTTGCTGCTGATCCGCAGTCGCCGGATTAATCGTGTTCAGATAAAAAGGAAGCAATAAAGCTATGGAATGTGGTAAAATTACTTCTTTTTTTTCCGGTTCAGCTTTCTCAACCTTTTCTTTAACAGGTTCTGGTTTTGACGGAACCTTAGAAATAACCGGAGCTGTTTTTTTAGAACAAGCCAGTAAAAACGTAATTAAAAAAAGAAAAATAAATTTATTCCCACTCAATAGTTGCCGGCGGCTTGGAACTAATATCATACACTACCCTGTTTATCCCTTTAACGTTATTAATAATTTCATTAGATATTTTTGCAAGCAAATCATATGGCAAATGACTCCAATCCGCAGTCATACCATCTACCGAGCCTACAGCACGTAAACAGATTACATGCTCATATGTTCGCTCATCTCCCATAACTCCTACCGATTGAACCGGTAAAAATATGGCTCCTGCCTGCCAAACTTTATCGTACCATCCCGAAGATTTAAGGTTATTAATATAAATAGAATCTGCTTCCTGCAAAATTGCTACTTTCTCAGGAGTTATATCATCCAGAATTCGAATGGCCAATCCAGGTCCCGGAAACGGATGCCGACCTAAGATGGCCTGATCAATTCCTAAAGCTTTACCAACACGTCTAACTTCATCCTTAAACAAGGTATTCAATGGCTCAACTACTTTCAGTTTCATAAAATCTGGCAAACCACCAACATTATGATGTGACTTGATAGTTGCCGAAGGTCCGTTTACAGATACAGATTCGATCACATCCGGATAAATGGTTCCCTGTCCCAGCCATTTTACATCCTTAACTTCATGTGCCGCATCATCAAAAATCTCTATAAAAACACGCCCAATAGCTTTTCGCTTTAGTTCTGGATCTTTAATTCCGGCAAGCTGACTTAAAAACCGATCGCCGGCATTAACACCACGAACATTTAAGCCCATGTGTTTGTAAGAGTCTAAAACCTGCTCATACTCCCCTTTGCGGAGAAGGCCATTATCTACAAAAATGCAATGCAGATTTTTTCCAATTGCCTGGTGCAGTAAAACTGCCGCAACAGATGAATCAACACCACCCGATAAACCTAATACAACTTTATCATCACCCAATTCAGATTTCAAATTCTCAATAGTAGTTTCTATAAATGCATCTGGCGTCCAGTCCTGACTGCAATGACAAATATCTAACAGGAAATTTTCTAAAAGCTGCTTCCCTTCTGTGCTATGCGTAACTTCCGGATGAAACTGGATTCCGTATGTATTTGTATTTTTAATATGATATGCCGCAACTTTTACATTCACGGTACTTGAAATAATTTCGAAGTTTTCCGGCACTTCAGTAATTGTATCCGCATGAGACATCCATACCTGCGAATCATGTGAAATATTTTTTAATAGCGGATTTTCTGCATTAATGAATGACAAATTCGCCCGTCCATATTCTCTTGTAGATGAAGCTTTTACTTCGCCTCCAGATTTTTGTGCAATGTATTGCGCTCCGTAACAAACACCTAAAATCGGATATCCTTCCTGCAGCATAACAAAATCAACCTGCGGAGCATCTTCCTGCCGAACAGAATATGGACTTCCCGAAAGGATAACTCCTTTTACAGTTGTGTCAAATTCAGGAAGATGATGGAATGGATGAATTTCACAATAAACATTCAATTCTCGTACCCTGCGGGCAATTAATTGTGTATACTGAGACCCGAAGTCTAGAATGATAATTTTTTCTGGCATGGGCAAAGATAGTAAAATTGACCATTCAGAAAGGTTGAATTAATTGTTTTGTGACATGAATTTAAACAAAAGCTATACTGGAAAAGCCTATTTTTGCTCGTTCGGTGAGTAATATGACTAAGCAAAAATATTTTCTAACGATACTGATTCTCGGAACACTCTCTGCAATCAGTCCGTTTTCTATTGATATGTACCTTCCGGGCTTCCCGGCCATAGCTCGTGACTTGCATACAACAGTAGCAAAAGTTCAGCTATCCTTATCCAGTTACTTTGTGGGAATTTCAGTCGGTCAGTTACTATATGGCCCTTTGCTTGACAGATTTGGTAGAAAAAAACCTATATATTTTGGTCTTACTTTATACTTGTTATCATCCATTGCCTGTGCAATGGCGGTTACTGCCGAGTCATTAATACTATTTAGATTTTTACAGGCTTTGGGAGGTTGTGTTGGCTTGGTAGCGTCCAGAGCAATTATCCGCGATATCTTCCCTGTTTCAGAAATTGCCAAAGTATTTTCATTGCTGATGCTTGTTATTGGTGTTTCTCCTTTACTAGCTCCAACTTTAGGGGGCTATGTTACCGCTCATTTTGGCTGGCATTATGTATTTATTATCCTTGCGGCAATGTCTGCATTAAATCTGCTGGGAATTCATTTCGCATTGCCGGATAGCCGGGAACCGGATACTTCCATTTCTCTTAAGCCAAAACCAATATTAACGGGATTTTATACCGTTTTTAAAAACCCGTATTTTTTCACCTATACATTTACGGGAGCTATAGCCGCAGCCGGTTTGTACGCATACATTGCCGGTTCTCCATATGTTTTTATGGAAATCTACCAAGTTTCTGAGCAGCATTATGGTTGGATATTTGCCGCCATAGCAGTAGGAATTATCGGCTCAAGCCAAGTAAATACTATTCTTTTACGCCGCTTTAGAAGCGATCAGATTATTGTAGGCGCTTTAATTTGTCAGGCAATTACCGGGATCACCTTATTTGCAGGAGCATATTTTGGTTTTACCGGCTTATACGGAACCATATTTTTAATATTTATTTTTCTCTGTTGCCAGGGATTTTCTTTCCCAAATTCTTCCGCTTTAGCTATGGCGCCATTTAGTAAAAATGCAGGAAGTGCCTCCGCTTTAATGGGAAGTTTTCAAATGGCCATAGGCGCATTCGCGACGGTTTTAGTGAGTATTTTTAGCAATCATACAGCTTTGCCAATGACCGGAGTAATGGCTTTTTGCGCTATCAGCAGTTTGATTATTTTGCTCTCAGGAAAATCCTATATCCGGAAAAAGCGATTGGTTCTGGATATGAACGCTCAATAAAACTGGGCGAAGCTAAGCTCACTAATCAAAAACAAGAAACCGCCATTGTAAACAAGGGGAGCTTATTAATGATGGAAAATGGATCAATTTTAATTAAATCATTAATTATTAACATCTTACAAATAATAATGAGTCAGTCCACATAAATATATAAATATCTCTTTTGTAACAAGTTAGTGTTCTAAAAAGAAATTAATGAAAGATTCTTTTAAAACAAATCTCTTTTTTTAACTTTGAGTTTAAACTCAGGGTCGGGTGGCCGAGTGGTTAGGCGAAAGTCCGCAAGACTTTTTACAGTGGTTCGAACCCCCTACCGACCTCTAATAGAAAAAAGTTTTCCAAATGGAAAGCTTTTTCTGCTTTTAGTAAATCTTATTCTTCGCCGGGTTTAACAGGTTTTTTCAGATATAAATAACTTATCAGAGCCAACCAAATCAAACCAATCATAAATCCTCCTAAAACATCTGTAAACCAGTGAGCACCCAGATAAACTCTTGAAAATGGAATGGTAAATATTAGGAATAAACAAAAATAAGTTACGGCCCACCTAAACCAGTATTCCATACTTTTAATGTGATACATCAGCAAAACAATAAAGCCAAAAAATACCACATAAAATAAAACATGTCCGCTTGGGAAACTCTGATGGTTTGCTTTCTCCACAATTCTTACAAGATCTACAGTGGGTCTTGGGCGGTTAATCGCAATCTTTAATAGTGAACTTAATATGCCAGAACTCAGGGTAATTACAATAAAAATTGCTTCTCTTTTGAATTTACTAAGGTAAAATATAAATGCTACGACCAGCACCATGATTAGCGAAAATGGCATTATACCGAACCAGCTTATCATTTTCATGAGCGTATCCAGAAAAATATTCTGGTGTTCCTGTACTTCTTCGGAAAATTCCCTGTCAACAATTGAATTGGGAAAAAATGAAATGAAGACTGAAAGCGCTATAAAACCTAAAAGCAATAGAGCTAAAACTCTCCCTAATATTCGCTTTCTACTTTTAATCACATAATTATATTTTAGACTTAAATCATAACAAAGATTAAGCCTGTTTAAAATTTTCTATAAATTCACTCTCAAATTATATATGGAAATAAAAGTTTTTACAACACATATTGAGCCTGTTGACGGGCCAATGCTGCATCATGTAATGCCTGTTCCTCAAAATATTGTTGATAAATTCGGATATTTTAAAAACCATTTAAGAATTTTCTGTCGCTTTGGCAAAGCAAAAGAATTTCCATGTGCTTTGAGTAAACGTGATAATGGCTTTATCATCGCAATAAGCAAAAAATTAATGAAGGAAGCTACCGTAAAAGCCGGAGAAACTATTGAGGTGTATATAAGAATTGATGAAAACAATGGCTTAGAATTGCCAGAAGAACTTAGAGAAGTTTTATTACAGGATGATTGGGGATCCAAACTATACGATGATCTTTCTGATGGTTATAAACGCGGATACATCTATTATATCTCACAAGCAAAAGGCATAGACAGCCGTATTCAAAGAGCTTTAAAAATTATTAATAAATTAAAAACAGGACATTAGAATTTGCTTTGGAGAGATTTTTGAAATAGAAAGACTATGAAACTTTATTTCGGACCAATATTGCTCTCCATTAGTATATTATCCTGCGGATTTCCGGATAATACGCATTATACCGGAACTCTAAAATCCAATACGATTTCTGAAGACGCAAAATTTATTCAGGCTGATACATTAACCAGCATTCCCCTTAAACAAGAATGGGACTATTCGGATACCTTAAATAAACAAACTATTGAGACTGGCACTACAAACCCGAAAGATTTGCTTTCATACGCCCAGACATTAAATGGTATCCCATACAAATATGGTTCGATAGATCCTGAGCAGGGTTTTGATTGTTCTGGCTTTATAACCTTCGTTTTTAATCATTTTGGAATTTCTGTACCACGCTCAACCATAGATTTTGGCAATGTGGAGCGCAAAATAAGTTTACACGATTCTAAACCCGGTGATTTGATCCTGTTTACAGGAACAGATAGCACCATTCGCAAAATCGGACATATGGGTATTATTTCATCCAACAATGGTTCT
>JBBRCI010000081.1:0-13195 GCA_038204935.1 Sphingobacteriales bacterium
AGAGAAATCTGAGAGGCTTTTTTGTTTTTAGTTATTTTCATGCCTAACGTTCTTATCGACCGTTTGCATTAAATAATCGAACAGATTCACTTCAGTAGGGATATTTAACTTTTTTCTGAGCCGATAACGGCTTACTTCAACCGCTCTAACCGTAATGCTCATCAGTTGCGCCATCTCCTTAGAAGTTAAGTTCATTTTCATATAAGCACAAAGCTTTAGCTCATTAGGCGTTAATCCGGGGTGCCGGTCTTTCATATCGGCCAGAAAGTTAGAGTGCACGTGGTCAAAATGGATGGAAAACTGATCCCAATCGGCATCCCTCTTTTCTACTTCGTTTAGTAAGCGAAAAATCTGTTTAAACTCGCCGGTGCTAGTTTCTGAGTCAGATATTTTCTCCAGGTTAGAAACAACCTCTTTAATCTTGGTTAAAACTTTGCCACGTTGTACAAGGTGCATCGTAGTACTGGCTAGTTCTTTGTTTTTAAAGTTCACATCATCTTCCAGCTTTTCATTTTTAAGCTTTACAATCTCACTCTCCTGACTTTCGAGTTCAAGCTGGTGAAGATACTTTAGCTTTTCCTTTTCTTTAATGTGCCGTTTTCTTTGCCAGATAACTACAAAATTTATAAAGCCGATTAAAATGAAGAGATAAATAATATAACTTATAATGCTTTGATACCAGAATGGTAAAATTTCAAAACTGTATGAAGCTGGTTCAGATGAATTTCCGAGGTTATTTCTCGACTTTACTTTAAATGTATAATGTCCTGCCGGTAAATTCGTGTAATCCTTCTCACTCTTTTCTGTCCATGGAGACCATGTTTTTTCGAAGCCAAGCAATTGAAAGCTGAATTGAATATTGTCCTTCTGCTCAAAAAGTGTAGAAGCAAATTCAAAATGAATCGAGTTGTATTTATTTTTAGGAACTTCTATCTTTTTACTCAAATCCTGTGTGGATGAAAGCTGATTATCTTTTAAAAAATACCCGCCAAATAATATAGAATCTGTTTTTCCAAATGCTTTAACCTGACCAATAAATACATTTAACTTTCCAATATTTTCAACGTATTTCTGATAGTTTACATGAAACACGCCTTTATTTGCTCCTATAAATATATTGTTGTTATCTATTGGGTAAATATTTTCGAAACCACCCACAACTTTAGATGAAAGCTCTGGAAAGTAGAAGATTGAATAATTTTTTCGTTTGGAGGGCTGATTATAATCAACTATTCCAACCTGTTTTTGGCTTACAAACCACACATTTCCGTTTGTATCTTCCTTTAGGTACTGAATAGATATATCTTTTAAAGGCTCGTAAAATTCAGGAGATTTTATAAACCTCTCTTTATTTTCATCAAACTCATACAAGCCTTTTTCTGTGGCAATAACAATTCTATTTTTTATTTTAAAAACGTAATTATATAGCGTGGACGGTAGTCCGTCTTTTTTGGAATATAAAGTTACTTTCTTAATCTTTTTATAATCATCCGAAAGATTCAACTCATAAACGCCATGATAGGGATGTGACGCCCATGCTGTGTTGCTTTGCGGATTGTAAATTAAAAATCGTAGTGGGTCATTTACACCGGGAATATTTCCTGAATTTATAAATTTTCCTTGTTCATAATTGATGATTTGTAATCCTATATAAGTTCCGGCTAAAATACTCTTGCTCGGGAAAATATTTGCCATTGGCAAAAAGAGCCAGGTCCCTGGCGAATTATATAACTGCTCTGCCAAATTATTTTTAATTACAAAGGCACCATCCTCATGTGCAAGCATTAAATTGTTGTTAATTTCTTCAAGTCCCCAAACCTGCCCTTTCGTATTTTTAACCTCTTCAAAAAAACCCGGCGACTGACTTAAATCTTTTATAGAAGGATTGATTTCACTCGATCTGAATAAACCGTTAGAAGTACCTATAAATAGTCGGTTTTGAAACATTTGTACAGCATAACTGGTAACTTGTTTGTTCTTATCAGGATAGATTTGTGTTATAGCACTATTTATTGCCATAAAATCAATTCCGTCATCCTGGCCTATCCATAAATTTTTATTCTGATCTATGTAAACGCTACGGACATTATTTTTTTGAAGGCCCTCATCAAAAGAATATTTTTGAATCAATTTTCCGGCTTTGTTAATAATGAGAACACCTCCTGAGGTTGTTCCTAATGCATACCAATCTTTATTTACTACTGTAGCACAATAAATTCTGTCGTTAAATAGCGTTTGATCTTCTGATGTAGGTTTTGGAGTTAATTTAGGCCCTTCTAAGATGAACAAGCCGTTTTTTAATGTAGTAACTAAAAGGGATTTATTATCATACTCCATTATGGAGGAAATAGTGATCTTATTAAGGATTGGGTCGGTACATACTGGTTTCCAAATTCCATTCTGATACGTCAATAAACCTTTGACTTTCTCCTGTACAAAAAGCTGATTTTTAGCTTCCCCTAAAAAAACCCAGGAATCTTCTGGATTTAAGATCTTAATAATGCCGTCTTTTAAATGAATTAGTTTGTTTAAAGAGCGAAAGAATACCTGTCCTTCAATAATGCCTATATTCCAGATATCGGCAAATTGACGGTCTTTAACCGGAATTAAATCTTTTAAAGAATGATAAGTTAATCTTCCGCTTTCATCAGGAAAGAAATATCCCAACTCATCCTGGCCGCCTACGTATATTCGCCCATTTTTATCAATTTCCAGAGATCTTACAACTGTACGGTTAGGTAAGGGATATAAATTCCAGAACTTACCATTAAATGTTAGCAGGCCTTCATTATTTCCGAAGTACATTGTTCCAAACTTATCCTGCGCAGAATCCCAGTTTTGAGTACCAGCTTTATATATAGAAGTGCTGTAGTTTATGATCTGAGGAGTGCCTATCTGGTTTTGTCCCAACGCGATTTTGAATAGAAAAACTGATAATATTAATACTAAAAAAACCTTCATTGATAATCTAATAGAATGTCTGCAACAGTACTGATATGTTAATTAGCGATTAGCTATTTGTTAAATATAGAAATATTTGGGGAAAACTAATTTTTTAGATTGTAGTAGTATTGTTTAGTAAAATTTACTGTAAATGGCTGATATATTACTTTTTGTATGGGTTATGTAGTAGCTATAAAAACCACTTTGTAGTATTTAGCCTATATATTTGAGAAAGCGTTTCCTGCCCTTGCAGAAAAGCTGCTAACCAACTAACCATATTTTAATCACTAATTCAAAATTATCTTTATGAAAAGAATGTTTATTTTCTTTCTCTTCATTTCCTGCGCACTCTTAAAGCCCCAAATAGGTTTGGGTCAAACTGATGTACAGGTTAGGGGAAAAGTAATTTCCAAATCAGATGGGTTACCGCTACCGGGAGTTACTGTAATTGTTGAAGGCACTACTAATGGAACCGCTACCGATGTTGCCGGAAATTTTACATTACAGATTCCAAAATTAGGTTCCGTACTTGTGTTTAAACAAGTAGGTATGGAAACGCAGACCTATAAGGTAAATAACAGTAATTTTATTACAATCAATATGCTGGAAAGCTTAAACGCTCTGGATGAAGTTGTAGTTGTAGGTTACGGTACTCAAAAAAAGAGCGTTGTAACTGGTGCAATTTCAGGTTTGGAATCTAAGGATATCCAAAACCAGCAAATCAGCAGAGTTGAACAAGCATTACAAGGAAGAGCTTCCGGTCTTACCATTGCTTCCAGTTCCGGTGCTCCGGGTGCTTCAGCAACTGTAAGAGTAAGAGGGACAACTACTATTGGTAATAGTGATCCTTTATATGTTGTTGACGGTGTAGTTGTTGACGTGGGCGGAATTGATTATTTGAACCAAAATGATATTGAATCTATCCAGGTTTTAAAAGACGCTGCATCTGCCGCAATTTATGGAGCAAGAGCTGCAAGTGGAGTTATTCTTGTTACAACTAAAAAAGGTAAAAAGGGTAGTGTTGGAATTAACTATTCAGGTTATTATGGTAATCAGGCTCCGGTTAGAAAACTGGATATGCTGAACGCAACTGAATATGCAACCTTAAGAAATGAAGCGTCGGTTGCCGGAGGTGGAAGTATTATATATAATGATCCTCAGGGATTAGGTGAAGGAACAAATTGGCAGGATGCATTATTTAATGACAATGCTAAAGTTCAAAATCATGAACTAAGTCTTACCGGAGGAAATGATGCTTCGACATTTTACACTTCTTTCGGATATTATGACCAGGAAGGTATAGTAGCAAGTGATATTTCTAATTATAAGAGATATAATTTAAGATTAAATTCAACCCATAAAGTTAAAAGCTGGTTAAATTTAGGTCAGAATGTAGGTTATTCTCATATCAAATCTCAGGGTGGTTTAGGAACTAATACTGAGTTTGGCGGACCATTAAGTTCAGTTATAAACCTTGATCCAATTACGCCAATTGTAGTAATGGATCCGGATTTGGCAAGCCAATCGCCTTATAGCACACAACAGGTTGTGCGTGATGCAAATGGAAATCCATATGGAATTTCTCAGGCTGTGGGTCAGGAAATGACCAATCCATTTGCTTACATCCAAACGCAGTTAGGAAATTACGGTTGGTCCGACAATATTGTTGGTAATGTGTATGCAGAAGTTGAACCATTAAAAAATCTTAAATTCAAGTCTTCCTTAGGTGCTAAACTCGCATTCTGGGGTGGTGAAAGTTTCCGCCCAATTTTCTACCTAAATCCTGCAACAACGAATTCTCAAACTGCATTTAACAGAGACAGAAATCAGGCTTATAACTGGAATCTTGAGAATACGGCGTCATACAGTCATACTTTTGATAAACACAATTTCACGTTACTTGCTGGTCAGGGTGCTTACCGCGATAATAACTCAAGTGGAGTTTATCTTTCCTTTTCAAATATTGCAGCCAGCACTTTTGATGAAGCATCATTTAATTTAAAAGTTCCTACTGCAAACAGAACTTCGGATGCTTATGAAGGAATTAATCATACAGTAAGTTCATTATTTGGCCGTGTGATTTATGATTACGATCAAAAATATCTGTTTACGGGTATTATGCGTCGTGATGGTTCTTCCAGATTTGGAAGTAATAATAAATACGGTTATTTCCCATCAGCTTCAGTTGGCTGGGTTCCATCCAGAGAAAACTTTTGGCCGGAGAATCATGTTGTTAACACGATGAAAATCAGAGGTTCTTATGGTATAGTAGGAAACGATAATCTTGGAGATTTCAGATATATTTCAACTGTTGGAGCAAATCGTAACTATGTTTTCGGTTATGATAATTATTTCATAGGGTACAGCCCCGATGCACCCGCTAACCCAGATTTAAAGTGGGAGGAAACAAGTCAGCTTAATATTGGATTTGATGCTACATTATTTAATGATTTTAACTTCGTATTTGACTGGTACACTAAAAAGACAAGCGGAATTCTTCAAACTATTGCCCTTCCGGGATATGTAGGTTCTACAGGTTCGCCATGGGGAAATGTTGCTGACATGCAAAATAAAGGTGTTGAATTTGAACTTGGGTATAACAAGAAGTTAGGTCAGTTTAATTTGAATGTGAACAGTAATCTTTCTTTCCTTAAAAATGAGGTGACTTACTTGGGAGAGGGAAAAGCCTTTTTAGACGGAGGCGCCAATATTCAAAATAGTGCGTATCCTATTACAAGAATCGCCGTAGGCGAGGCAATTGGATCTTTCTATGGGTTCAGAACTCAGGGGATTTTCCAGAATCAGGCAGAAATTGATGCCTATACAGGTACCTCCGGAATGATTCAACCAAATGCCAAGCCAGGTGATTTTAAATGGGCTGATCTAAACAGTGATGGAAAAATCGATCAGGCCGATAGAGAGTTTATCGGAGATCCAACTCCAAATGTAACGTACGGTCTTACTGTAAATGCTGGTTGGAAAAGCTTTGATCTGTTGGTATTTGGCCAGGGTGTTGCGGGGAATCAAATTTTTCAGGGATTACGCAGATTAGATATTCCCAATGCAAACTGGCAGTCTAAAGCATTAACACGCTGGTCAGGTGAAGGAAGCTCAAACACGTATCCGAGATTATCTACTGATGATCCAAACAGAAATTTCTCAAACCCCTCTGATTTCTTTTTAGAAAATGGCGACTATTTCAGAATTAAAACTTTGCAAATTGGATATACACTTCCATCGTCGATAATAGGAAAATCAGGTTTAAATAAAGCCAGAATTTATGTTAGCAGTAACAATCTGGTAACCTTTACAAAATATACAGGATTTGATCCTGAAATTGGAACAGGCGGAAGCTTTGGAATTGATAGAGGTATTTATCCTCAGTCACGTTCATTCTTGTTTGGAGTAAATATCGGACTATAATTTAAAGAGATTTTAAAATGAAAATATTCACACTTAAAACATTTGCTGTAGTTGCATCGGCTTTGATGGTAACTACTGCGTGTAAAAAAGATTTTTTAGAGGTCGATCCCAAGGGAACACTTTTAGAATCTAATTATTATAAAAACCCAGATCAGGCTTTCGCCGGATTAGTAGCGGCTTATGATCCAATGGGATTTGAGACTGTTAACACTTACCATAATTTTGGTGCCTTAAATAGTGCGTCTGATGATCACGTGGCAGGTGGAGGTGGTTCTGCCGATATGGAAACCTGGCAGGTTTGGAGTAATTACACCCTAGATCCTTCCAAAGGTCCGCAAGGAGATTACTGGAACAGAAACTTCACCGGAGTTTCCCGTACGAATGTATTGTTATCTAAATTGCAGGCGGGCATTCCCGGATTAGATGCAGCAACAACTTCCAGGTATATTGCTGAGGCTAAATTCCTAAGAGCATATTATTATTTTGACTTGGTTAGATTATTTAGAAATGTGCCTCTTTTTACAGAGCCCGTTTCAACAGATCAGATCTACAACGCTGTACAGGTTGCACCAGAAATGGTTTACGCTCAGGTAGAAAAAGACCTGACGGAATCTATGGCTGATCTTCCTTTAACAGTTCCGGGTAATACTCAGGGTGGTAGAGTAACGCAGGGTACCGCAAAGGCATTACTTGGTAAAGTATTTTTGTACGAGAAAAAGTGGTCTTCTGCAGCTCAGCAATTAGCCGAAGTAAATGGTACTCCGGGAGGAACAAGTAAGTATGGATATAAATTGCAAACCAATTTTGCTGATATCTTTAAACCAACAAACAAGTTTAACAGCGAGTCGATTTTAGAGATTGTAAAAACAACTCAAGCTAATTCTGACTGGGGCAATTGGGGAAGATTTGAAGGAAATGTTGCAGTTACTATGTTCGGTCCAAGAGGTTATTCAGGTCCAATATATGTTTCCGGATGGAGTTTCAATCCTGTTTTACCCGCTTTAGTTAATCTGATGAAAAATGATCCACGCTATACTGCTACTATCACTGATATAGATAGTCTTGAAAAAATTGGGAAAGCGAGTTATGAAAAAGGTTATATGAACACTGGTTATTTCATTGAGAAGTTTGCTCCAAAATTAGAATACAAATCTACAGGTGGTGGTGTTCCTGAACTTAACTGGCCAAATGATTATATAGAAATTCGCATTGCGGACACTTATTTAATGGAGGCTGAAGCTTTAGTTCAAGGCGGCGGCGATGTTGGAAGAGCAGCAGCTTTATTAAATGCAGTTAGAGCGAGAGTAGGTCTAAATCAAAAGACAGCGACTTTAGATAATATTTATTTAGAGAGAAGAATGGAATTAGCAACCGAAGGTCATCGTTGGTATGATCTGGTTAGAACTGGAAGAGCACCCGCAGTTCTGGGTTCAAGAGGTTTTATTGCCGGAAAGCATGAAATTCTTCCAATTCCATTATCGGAACTCACAAACACCAAATTGGTTCAAAATCCAAATTATTAAGCTTTAAGAATTATGAGATCAATATTTAAAATATCAAAAATATATCAGCTTATGATCTTAGCTGTAATTTTTCTGGCATCATGCAGTCCCGAAGAATTTAATGGATCATTAGGGCCGGTACCAAATTCAGCGGAAGTACAATTTAGCGTTACCCCAAATGCAGCTAATCCAAACGTTGTAGTTTTTAAAAATGAAACTCCAGGAACAATCACTGCAGTTTGGGATTTGGGAAATGGTGCAACAGGAGATGGTTCGCAGATAAATGGTTCTTATGCCGTAAAAGGATCATACACAGTAAAACTTACCGTTTTTACAAAGGGTGGTTATGCATCTAATACAAAGACCATTACAATTGCCAATACAAATGTTGCCATGTTAAACCGCGAAGATTATAATTTTCTTACCGGCGGAGCGGATAATGCAAATGGAAAAACCTGGAGAGTTGAAGGTGAAACCAAAGGCCATTTAGGTGTTGGACCAATTACATCTGCAACCCCCGAGTGGTACCAGGCCGGTGCTAATGATAAGGCTGGATTAGGTTTGTACGATGATCGTATAACGTTTAATCTAAATGGCTTTAAGTTTACTAATAATAATAATGGTGATACTTTTTCTAACTGGGAGTTCGCTAAAGATTTACAACCTTCTGCAAGTGGAACTTCAGATTTAGCTGTTACTTATACGCCGGTTGCAAATTCTACATGGAGTATAGTTGAAGAAGGAAGTAAAAAGTTTCTTGTTCTTTCTAGTGGAGCATTCATTGGATATTATACCGGAGCAACCAGATATGAAATTCTTTCTTTAACTCAAGATGAGTTGTATATAAAAGGAAACTCTAAGAAACCTGCCGATGGCTGGTGGCAACGCCTGGTTCGTGAAGATTATCACAGACCAGTAGAAGTGAAGCCTGTAAAAGCAGAAGATATATTTGATAATTTTGATGTGGATGGTAACGTAACATGGAAGAAAGAAGCGCTTACATTAAATGAAAGTTATGACAATCCGCTTCCTTTACCAATTAACACATCAGCGAAAGCTGCTTTATATATCAAACAGGAAGGACCGGATTTTATGTTTGCAAACATGTTTGCAGATTTTAACTACAAATTCGATCTGACGACAAGAAACAAAATCACCTTAAAGGTTTACATTCCAAGTTCAAATGATTTTACAACTGCAGCTGGGGAATCATGGGCAAATCCACGTTTATTAAAGCAAGTTTCAGTTAAATTACAAGATGGAACTTCCGCTCAGCCCTGGGCAAATCAGGTAGAAGTAATTCAGCCTGTAAATCAGTTGGACAGATGGGTTGAACTTACGTTTGATTTTAGCGGAGCTGTAAGCAGAAAAGACTTAGACAGATTGGTAATTCAAATTGGCGGCGAAGGAAATCACATTGCCGGTTTATTTTATCTGGATGATATTAAACTTCAATAATATCCTTTTACAAAAAATTAATATAGATGGTTTTTAGTTTATAACCGGGAATGGAGATTTCTTCAAGCCCGGTTTAAATTTAAACTTTCCAGCCTTAGGCGATGCCTGTTATTTTAAACTATTATGTTAAAATCAACCTTAAATATGCTACCAGGTTTAATTGCAAGTTGTTTCTTAGTTGTATTTAGTTCATGCTCTAAGGATAAACGAACGGGAGGAGGTTCAATTCCACCACCTGTAATTGTAAAACCCGTTGATAAAGAATGGACTTTTGAAGCTACGCCAACGTGGTCTGATGAATTTGATTACACCGGATTACCGAGCACCGATAAATGGAATTATGACCTGGGTGGCGATGGTTGGGGGAATAACGAGCTTCAATATTATACCAATGATATTAAAAATGCATCGGTAGAAAATGGCATTTTAACAATCTCTGCACTTAAAGAAAATAAAAATGGCCGTGAATACACTTCCGCAAGATTGGTCACGAAAAATAAAGGCGATTTTTTATATGGACGAATAGAAGTTAAAGCAAAACTTCCTAAAGGAAAAGGTACATGGCCGGCCATTTGGATGCTTCCAACAGATTGGGCGTATGGAGGCTGGCCCAAATCAGGTGAAATTGATATTATGGAACACGTGGGTTATGATCAGAATAATATCCATGTAACTGTTCATACTGAAGCCTATAATCATTCAATTGGTACCCAAAAGTCATCTCAAAAGATTGTTCCCGGCGCTAGCGAAGATTTTCATAAATACAGAATTGACTGGTCGCCAAGTTACATCAGGGGATTTATAGATGATGAGCAGGTTTATCAATTCTTAAATGAAGGAAAAGGCTATGCCAGCTGGCCATTTGATAAGCGGTTTCATGTGATTTTAAATGTTGCTTTTGGTGGTGACTGGGGTGGAGCGCAGGGTGTAGATCCTGCAGTATTGCCGCAAACCATGCAGGTAGATTATGTTCGGGTTTATAAAATAATTCAATAACAATATTTATTTCTATTAAGATGCCATTTAAGTTTATTAAAGTTTGCTTTGTATTACTGCTTTTTACCATTGCCTGCCAAAAGAAAGTTACAGTGGGAGAAATTAATGTTCCCCCAAAAACGGATACAGTTAAATCAGATGTTTCATTTTATTTAACAACAGCAGATCGGTCATCGACATTTCAGAAGCAAAATGTTCCTCTTAATTTCTCAAGTAATATAAGTAATCAGGGATTTACAATAGAGGTTAATGAGAATATTAGTTTCCAAACCATGGAGGGATTTGGTTACACTTTAACTGGTGGAAGTGCCTCATTAATAAATTCTCTTGACGCAACCATTAAAGAAAATCTTTTGAAGGAATTGTTTTCTACAGATGGTTCCGGTATTGGGATCAGTTATATCAGAGTAAGTTTAGGCGCATCTGATTTGAGTTTTGTTCCTTATACTTATGATGATATTTCTCCGGATAAAATGGATTTAAACCTTTCATCTTTTACCCTTGACCGGGAGAGAGCTGATTTAATCCCAATTCTTAAAAAAATCACTGAAATTAATCCTCAGATCAAAATTCTGGCGTCTCCCTGGAGTGCTCCTTTGTGGATGAAAACAAACGGGAGTTTTGTAGGCGGAAAACTAAAGCCAGAGTATTACGGCGTTTACGCTGATTATTTTGTCCGATATATCCAGGCTATGAAATCTGAAGGGATTGTAATTGATGCGATTACACCCCAAAATGAGCCATTACATCCCGGCAATAATCCAAGCATGCTAATGTTAGCAGCAGAACAGGCAGAATTTATTAAAAATAATTTAGGTCCGGCTTTTAGTTCTGCTGGCATTACTGCCAAAATTATTATTTATGATCATAATGCAGATAGACCAGATTACCCAATTTCAATTTTAAATGATCCTGAAGCTAAAAAATATATAGAAGGATCTGCTTTCCATTTATATGGAGGAGATATTACAGCACTTAGCACCGTTCATTCTGCTCATCCTGATAAAGGTATTTATTTTACAGAACAATGGGTAGGTGGTCCTGGAGATTTTGCCGGAGATTTGAAATGGCACGTCAGTAATTTGATTATTGGAGCAAGCAGAAATTGGAGCCAAAATGTGCTCGAATGGAATTTAGCAGCAGATTCTGAATATAAGCCGCATACAGCCGGCGGTTGTACTAATTGTTTGGGCGCCTTAACTATAGGAAGTAATGTAACACGGAATGTTTCCTATTACATTATTGCTCATGCTTCAAAATTTGTCCGTCCCGGTTCTTTAAGGATTGAATCAACTAATTCGGCAAGCATTCAAAATGTTGCTTTCAAAACTCCGGAAGGAAAAATAGTATTGATTGTACTTAATTCCGGAAATGCTTCCCAAAACTTTAGTGTAAAATTCAGGGGCAAAGCATTCTCATCAACTCTCGCCGCAGGTTCTGTTGCTACTTTTTACTGGTAACTTTTTTCATATGAGACTTTCCAAATACATTTCCTGTAATTTTCTCATTGTATTTTTTTTAGGATTAACTGTATTTCAAAATTCACATGCCCAAGGATTTTTAGATGTTAAGGGGAAATATATAGTAAATGAAAAAGGTGAAAAAGTCTTGTTAAGAGGAATGGGATTGGGTGGTTGGATGCTTCAGGAAGGTTATATGTTAAGAATTAACGATGAAGGACAGCAGTATAAAATTAAGGCTAAAATTCAGGACTTGATCGGTGAGGAAAGGACAAACGATTTTTATAATGCATGGTTATCAAATCATACGCAAAAGGCAGATATTGACTCTATGAAAGCTTGGGGTTTTAACTCTGTTCGTTTGCCAATGCATTATAATCTCTACACATTGCCGGTAGAAGATGAGAAAATTAAAGCTGAAAATACTTGGATTGAAAAAGGCTTTGCTATGACTGATAGCCTTTTGAGTTGGTGTAAATCGAACAACATGTATTTAATTTTAGACTTGCATGCGGCACCAGGTGGTCAGGGAAATGATAATAATATTTCAGATCGCAATCCCGATTATCCGTCACTTTGGGAAAATCCTGTAAACAGGGAAAAAACAATCGAGCTATGGAAAAAGCTGGCAATCAGATACAAAGATGAACCAAATATTGGGGCTTATGATATTTTAAATGAACCTAACTGGGGATTTTCTGATACGACAGACAGACACGGTTTAAAAGAAGATCAAAATATTCCTCTGAGAAATTTAATGGTTGATATTACAAAAGCAATCCGGGAAATTGATCAGAAGCATATTATTATTTTAGAAGGAAATGGCTGGGGGAATAATTATAATGGAATATTTCCTCTGTGGGATGACAAAACCGTTATTAGTTTTCATAAATACTGGAATTATAATACACAAGGTTCAATTCAACAATTTATTGATATAAGAGAGAAAAATAATGCTCCAATTTGGTTAGGTGAAAGTGGAGAAAATTCAAATACCTGGTTTAATCAGGCCATTAGTTTAGCCGAGAAAAATGAAATTGGCTGGTGTTGGTGGCCCTTGAAAAAAATGGGATTTAATAATCCGCTTGAAATTAAATGGTCGCAAAATTATCAGGATATTTTAAATTATTGGAATGACAAGGGGCCCAAGCCATCACAGGAAAAAGCATACAATACATTTATGCAGCTGGCAGAGAATTCTAAAATAGAAAACTGCATTATTCATTATGATGTACTGGATGCAATGTTCAGGCAGGTGCACGACAATTCTGAAGCCCCTTTTAAACCGCACAAAATAAATCAGACTGTAAAAGCCGTAGATTATGATTTAGGGAAAAATAATGTGGCTTACTTTGATACTGACACTGCTGAATACTATATCTCTACCGGAAAAGAAAGATCTGAATGGAATTC
>JBBRCI010000082.1:0-13169 GCA_038204935.1 Sphingobacteriales bacterium
CCATCCCACCACCCCCCAAACCACCCGCACGCAAGCCCTGCGTGGCCTCACGAGCAGATGAACCAGAATACCAAACCACTCGATCGCAATACTCACTATGCCATGGCAGCTTAAACGATAGATGAACACCCATTAGGGCCGCCGAACAGGTTAGCCTGTTACCATGTTCCGCCGCCGACTCAAAAACAAAACGGGATGCTGCAACGGAATGATGTGACCGTTGCTCAAGACTATTCATCTAAGGATTTGGTTGGTTTGTTTTGCCCCTGCCATTTCCCTACAACTAATGCAGAAATAAACATGTAGAAAGCTTACGGCGAATATGTTTGGACCAGGGTTCGATTCCCTGCAGCTCCACATTTCAATTACCAAATTCAATTAAAAGGCTGTAAACCAAATGTTTACAGCTTTTTTTATTTCCTCTAATTGATCAAATTTCATGATTTTTCAATATCCAAGGTGAGTAATTCGGGAGTTTAAAGTGACCGAAATCAAACTCCCGAATTTGCCCTGAAACCATTGATATTACTGCATTTTTACTTGATTTTATCAACTCTTTGTTATATCTTTATAAGGATAATTTACACCAAAAACGCAAACTCCCGAATATGGGTAATATCTTCAAATTACTCTTCTTTTTAAGAAAGCCAAAGCAGTATAAATCAGGACCACAGCCGATTTACCTACGGGTAACTATTGACGGTCAAAGGGTTGAAATGACCGTTCAACGGGAATGTGAACCATCACTTTGGGACGATAAAGCCGGCAGAACAACAAGCACCAAAGAAAGTGGAAGGCTTTTAAATGCACATTTGGAAGGTCTTATTGCCAAGGCCTACTCCAATCAAACAGACCTGATTCAAAATCAAATACCCGTTACTGCCAAGGCGATAGTAAACAGGTTATCCGGCAAACCTGATAAATCCAGGATGCTGGTGTCTATTTTTGAAAATCACAATAAAGAAATGAGCCAGCTTGTTGGCAAAGAATATTCGCCGTCTACTTTAAACCGTTATGAAACATCGATGCAGCATGTTGTAAATTTTATGCAATGGAAGTTTGGAGTTACTGATATTGATATCAGAAGGATCAATCATGAATTCCTGACAGATTTTAATTTTTACATGCGCTCTGAAAAGAAATGCAATAATAACAGCACTGTAAAGTATATCAGGAATTTTGGTAAAATAATCCGGATTTGTCTTTCCAATGGATGGCTTGCTAAAGATCCATTTGCCAATTTTAAAATTAAGGTTAAAGAAGTGGAAAGAACTTTTTTATCGGATGAAGAATTGCAAATTTTGCATGATAAAGAATTTACAATGGAACGCCTTAACCAGGTAAAAGATATTTTTCTGTTTAGTTGTTATACTGGACTTGCATACATTGATACAAAAAATCTTACACCTGCAAATATTGTTGTCGGCATAGATGGCAATAAGTGGATATTTACGCATCGTAAAAAAACTGATTCACCATCTCACATTCCATTGCTGCAGCCGGCATTGGAAATTATTGAGAAGTACAGTAATAATCCAAAGTCCAGAAATGAATCCTTGTTACTTCCCATTTTGAGCAATCAGAAAATGAATGCATATTTAAAGGAAATTGCAGACTGTTGCGAAATCGATAAAGAGCTTACCTATCACATTGCCCGGCACACTTTCGCAACAACCGTCACGCTATCAAACAATGTTCCTATTGAGTCAGTAAGTAAAATGCTTGGGCATAAAAATTTGCGAACTACACAGCATTATGCAAAAATTTTGGACAAGAAAGTAAGTAAGGATATGCAGGGGCTTCATTCAATTTATAAAAGGGTAGATAAGCAGGTTGCTCAAAAGAAATTTGCCAAATAATGTGGGACTAATACCTTTGTACGATGGTCCAGCAAAACGAAATATTTGATCTTGAATTCGGAACCGGGAAAATCCGGGTTGAGAGATTTGAGATTCCGGAACAAACATTTTTCAAAGTAGAATTTTCAAATGGAATTCCCTCCCTTACTTTACTAAGAGCTACAAGAATTAATGATGAAAAATTTTGGACCTCAGTTCCTGAAGGGCGACAAAAACTGGCAGAGCAGGTCGGCCCCTTAATCCAGGAATATTACCTGTCAAAAACAAAAGAAACATGTGTTACTACAACGGTGTAAAAGTTACAAAAAGTGAATTCATCAGGCTTAAGAGTATTGAAAAGATTGTAGCGAAGTATGATTTTTTAAACAAGCCTTTACATGTAGGGTTCGACTACAACCTGGCACCCGTATTAAAGCGAATAGAAGGTGAAGAAGATTTTGATATTGTGCAAATGGAGTGGGGCTTTCTGCCAACACCAAATAAATGGCCATTCATAAAAACAAGAGAGGATGCCGCAAAAATGCGGTTTGGTTATAAAGATGATAAAGGAAAATTCAATACACCAATCACAACGTTAAATGCAGTGTCAGAAGAAATGCTGTTGCCAAACAAAATGTATAGGGATGCAGCATTAAATAGAAGATGCCTGGTATTGTCAACCGGCTTTTATGAATGGCGCCATGTCCATGGTACCAATAAAAAAACAGGAGCACCTTTAAAAACAGCGGTGAAATATCCGTATCGTATAAAAGTTAAAGACCAGGAATATTTTTACATGGCTGGTATCTGGAATCCATGGACAGATTCCGAAACAGGCGAACACGTTGAAACATTCTCAATTATTACAACAGCGGCAAACAGCCTGATGAAACAAATCCATAACAGCAAAGAAAGGCAGCCAACAATTCTAACAGAAGATTTAGCGTGGGAATGGCTATTTGGCGACTTGTCAGAAGATCGCATAACTGAAATTGGCAAATACCAATTCCCCGCAGAGGAAATGGAAGTTTATACTTTACCAAAAGATTTCAGAGAGGCATTAGATCCAACTGAATGTTTTGATTATGCCGAACTGCCAGGCTTGGAATTAATGGCTTAGCTTATATTTTAAAAAACTTATTATCCTGAGATAGTTCTAAAATTTTATGTTCATCAATAAACTTTGCCCCTAAAAATGAAATGCGTTCTCTAAGCACTGATACTATAAATTGACCGTTTAGAGAATCAGCTATTTCAAAAGTCGATTGAATTTGATTTTGGTGTACTATTTCTAATTTGTCATGTAAAACGAATCTAGGAAAATCAAGGCCTAAATCATTAAAATAATTTATAAAAGCCAAATCAAAAGCAATTATCTCGGTTTTTTTATAGCCATCTCCCACATTTCCTTCTAAGTTATCAAACTGAAATTTCCTATTTTCTGAATCATAATAAATGTATAGTTTCTCACCGTGTGTCTTATTTGTGTATAGTGTAAAATATTTATTGAATACCTCGCTAACATTTTTATTTAGTTCAGTTAAATAAGTTTCAAATGTCAGTGAGATTTCACCAAAGTCGTTGGTAAACTTTTCTATTTCCGCTTGGATATTTTGTATTGTGTCGATTTGCAAAACTAATTTGCCTTTTTCTACATAAAGTTGATTTACGTCTTCCCTAATTTTAATCAAATCATCAAAAGTTCCGGTGTTATCTAGAAGGCGTAAAACATGTGACTGCTCCTTTAATAAAGTATTTAGCTCTTGTTTAGATGTATTTCTTTCGTGGTCAAGCTTTTTAATATGCTGTTCAACAAATTTTATTTTATTAGAAATCATCTTATTGTGAAATTCTAAAATTTCTTCAAATGGTTTTTGAATTGTTACTAATAATAATTTAGCTTCTTCATAAAGTTTTCTAATTGCAGCAGGATCGATTTTTGACTCACTATGCATTAATTCGTCTCTAGTTTTTTGGCTTAGGCTTATTTTCATATTCAGGTTGCCTAGTATCGATGACAATTCAGAAGTTTTTGACTTTAATGTTTTAAGACGTTCCAGGAGATCATCATATGTCTTGGGCAAATCAATATTTTTCATCTGTTCTTCCTTTTCATCTATTACACCTTGTAACTGTGTTAATCTGCTTTGAAGTCTTGGAAGATTTGATTTTCCGCTAATTCCCTTTAATTCCTTTTTTAAAGAATCGATTTTATTGGATATTTCTAATCGTTTTGATATTACTTCTTGATTTGGGAATCCAAATAGAAATAAATATAGCGCTTCATAAACGGTATCTTTTACTGAATGGTGAAGTATTTTATATAAACTAGCCTCCGAGTATGAATCTGACCGTACAAATTTTCTGATTGTGTTTCTAAAAGATACTTTTGTTTCTGTTGGCTGAATATGGAAAAATAATTCGTTCAATTTTTTGTTATATTCCCCTACAGAATTATATTTTTCTCCATTGATGAACAAATCTTCTGCTATGTTAAAAGACCTTTTAAGTATAATTTTTTTCCCTTCCTTATTAACCAATGTTAATACGAAATCTACTTCGTTGTCATGAAGAAAATCTTTTACTAGTATATTGTCAGACTTATTTTCCTTGTCCACATATATATCTTTACCACTTGATCCAAAACAGAAATCAATTGATCTAATAAATGTAGTTTTCCCAACATTATTGCCAGAAACAGTAGTATCTTCTGATATCGGAGTAGTATCAATGACTAAGTTAAGCCCCTGTAATTTAAAGGGTATGTCCCTAATAACTCCCTGTTTGGACGATATTGTTAATTTTTCTAGTAACATTTTTTTATCCCTAAGTTTTCTGTTATTTCAACAGCATTTAGAATATACAACCAATCAACAGCATATAAAAAATAGTTGTATGTTATTTTTGTTTCAGGATGCATGATTGTGTATTTGTCATAAATCATTTTGGGATCAACAACCATATGTGGTTCGTTGTTCAATATCTGTATAATTCTGCTGCCCATAACATACATACTTTTTTCCGGAGCTATATCTTGTGGTAAAATCATTTATTATTAGGATTTTCTAAAACTTTGCAATCAACAAAAGCATGACATACAATAGCGATTATATTATATTCTATACTTTCTGTAGATATATGCTCTATTGAAACACTATTATTTGCGATTCGAAGAAGTAAACTATTTATTACTTCAATAATTATATTGTCTGCGTTATTTCGAATTGTTGCATACTTATCAATATTGGGATTCCTTTTTAAATGTTCGCCTAATACTGTCAGATATAAAGAATTTATGTAAGCTAGAAACATTTTTTTTCGCCCAGGAATGTCATAATCTAATGTTTCATAAGCAGCATCAATATAAAAGCCATTTTCACTGTAATTTGTTTCAATTAAAGGCCTATATGCAACTACATTATTAAATTCTATTTTTTCTACTATTTCAGGCGGTAGATTTCTTTTTTCATTTGAGTTTGAATCGGCTGTAATTGCATTATATAGTGTCAGAACTATATAATTTACATCCGAAGGGTTATTCTGAAATTTTAAAAGATTTTTTAAATATTTTTCATCAACAATTATGTTGTTATTCTCAATATGTTGACTATTAAGAAAGCCAAATATTTTTTGTTCTGTACTCATTTGTTAGTTGTCACATTTTGCTTATTCCCAGTCCCTGTTGCGCTTTGATTTATTGAGTTATCTGTCTTATTTATTCGCTTGTTTATTTTAGTCACTCCATTTATAGCGAATAAGCTTATGATAAAACCCAAGATGCCGCAAATGCTTGCTACGATTGACAATGTACTTTCCATAAATAATAAGTTTATACAAATATAATAACATGCTTACTCTTTAAATGATCTTTATTATTTTGTTAGTAGAAAATTAAGAAGTTCTTTACACCCCCGCCGCCCTCATCACAAACTTCTCGCCAAACCTTTTCTTCACACTGTCAATAGCCTGGTACAGGTTTATCATTTCCTGTGTGTCTTCAAATAATTTAATCTGGTAGTTACCGGGAATAAGATTCGTAAACCGGATACCTATCATCCGTATCAGCATCCTTCGTTCATACAGCTTGTTAAACAGTTCCATAGCCACCTGCATTAAAACATGGTCCGCACTGGTATAGGGTATTGTATGTTGTTTAGTATAGGTTTCAAAATTAGAGTAGCGAAGTTTTACGGTAATGCAACCAGTCAATCGGTTTTGCTTCCGAAGGTCATACGCCAGGCGTTCCGTCATGCGTACCAGTTCGGCATGTAGAAACTGCATATCAATCGTGTCCTGCTCAAAAGTATTTTCAGTGGAGAGGGATTTTTGTTCATGAAAAGGCACCACCGGTGATTCATCAATGCCGTTTGCTTTTCTCCAGAGGTCAGTACCCGGCTTACCCAAAAAATTCTGCAGCATCTCCACCGGTATTTCACTTAATAGCTTCACCGTTTCAACACCCATCCTTAAAAGCTTGATCGCAGTTTCTTTTCCAACACCCGGAATTTTAATAACACTCAGCGGAGCCAGGTACGATTTTTCATTACCAAATGGAATTTCAATTTGTCCGTTGGGCTTTACCTCATTCGTTGCAACCTTGCTTATAAGTTTATTGCTCGCCAAACCATAGGAGGTAGGCAGGCCACTTTCTTTTAAAACTTTCTTTTTTAACTCACTCGTAAACAGGTTGCAGCCAAAAAATTTATCCATGCCGGTCATGTCCACATAAAATTCATCAATAGAAGCTTTTTCAAACATTGGTACCGTATCCCTGATAATATCAGTTACAAGGCCGGAATACTTACTGTATTGCTCCATATCACCTCTTACAACAATGGCATGAGAACAAAGCCGCCGGGCAACTGCCATCGGCATGGCGCTGTGTATTCCAAATTTCCGTGCCTCATAACTGCAGCTCGCCACCACACCACGGTCGCCACTACCACCAATCAATATCGGTTTGCCAAGCAACTTCGGATTACGCAGTTGTTCAACCGATACAAAAAAACTGTCCAGGTCTAAATGCGCAATATGTCTTTCATTCGTTAATAACATTCCTAAACTTTTTTCTACTTCTCCAATCTTCGCTAAGGTCAGTTCCCCCTTTAGGGGGCGGAGGGGGCTTACAGGTTAGCAAACTTCCTTTCCTTAAACCCAACCTTATACATTTTACTAACCTCCAGACTGTAAACCCCAAAATCATCAGTTACCCTTCCGGTAATTTTATAAAACCCGGTATTGTGCAATGGAAAATTTTTTGCACTCTCCGGAAAATGCACGGTATCAATCCAGTCCAGGTTGCAGTCAACGAAGGTTCCAAAAAACATGTGGTCATTGTTCTTGGTAGTCACATGTTTTCGGGCAATAAAATAAACAAGCACCGTAACGGTTTTATTTAAATGACTCACAAGGTCTTTCGATAAAAGATATTTTGCCGGGTCATCATCCACCATGGCAAATGGATTCGATAAAGTAAAACCCAATATTTCCATTTCATCGTACAGGTCATCAAGTCGGCTGTCAATCAATTCGGGCATCTTAAATTCCAGCGGAGCATCTTCAAATAGTACAGGTGAATGATGTAATTCAGGCTGGTTCTTTTTTTGCAAAAAATTCGCTTCCCACAACTGTGTTTTTTTCGACTTGCCCGTAAACCGGAAAGCGCCCACACTCACAAGGGTATTAAGTTGTTCCTGTCCAATATTGGTGCGTTCAATAAAGTTCTGCAGGTGCAGGTAAGGTCCATTGAGTTTTCGCTCCTCCAAAAACTTTTCCGCAACAGATTCCTGAAAACCTTTTATGTGAATAAATCCCGTGTAAACTTCATTGCCGGTAATATTCGTGTAGTAGTCACTGTTATTAATGCAGGGTGGTTTAATCTCACCGCCTGTTTTTAAAAGCTCCAGAAAATAAAGCTCTCTGGAATAGAAGCCACCGAAATTATTAATAACCGCCACCATAAATTCTTTAGGAAAATAAGTCTTCAGGTAAAGACTCATATAGCTTTCTACGGCAAAGCTGGCAGAGTGAGCTTTATTAAAACTATAGCCGGCAAAGCTTTCCATCTGTCTCCATATTTCTGCAGCTAATTCCTCAGGATGGCCTTGCTGTTTACAGCTTGCCATATACTTCGCTTTTATCAGTTGGAACTGATTATTCGACCTGTACTTGCCACTCATTGCACGGCGTAATATATCAGCTTCGCCCAGGTCAAGCCCTCCAAAATAATGAGCAACCTTTATTACATCTTCTTGAAAAACCATCACACCAAATGTTTCTTCCAAAAGTTCCTTCATAATGGGATGCAGGTAGTCTATCTTGCTATGGTCATGATAGCGCTCAATATAAGCCCGCATCATGCCGGATTGAGCCACACCCGGGCGAATGATAGAACTTGCAGCAACAAGCGTTAAATAATCATCACAACGAAGTTTTTTCAGTAGCCCACGCATCGCCGGCGATTCAATATAAAAGCAGCCGATAGTATTCCCTTCCCTTATTTGCATTGCAATGCCCTGGTCATGCTTAAATTTTTCTACATCATGAATATCAATGTCAATGCCTTTATTTAATTTAATAAGTCTAAGGCTTTCTTTGATGTGGCCAAGACCACGTTGACTCAGAACATCGAATTTATTTAAGCCAATATTTTCCGCAACAAACATATCCATCTGCACAGTAGGAAATCCCTTCGGGGGCATAAACTGGCTGGCATAAGTGGTCATCGGCTTTTCGCTGATAAGCATTCCACAGGGATGAAGTGAAAGAATATTTGGAAAATTATACAACAGCTTACCGTACTGCAGTATTAATGATTTTATTTTATCAGCCGCAATATTGGTCTTTTGTAATTCTTTTATTTCTTCAGTCGGAAGTCCGAATACTTTTCCAAGTTGCAGTATAATGGCATCATGCTGGAAAGTTGAATAGGCTCCTAATAATGCCACCTGTTTTTTTCCATAACGCTTAAAAATATAATCAATCACTTCGTCCCGGTCTGTCCAGGAAAAATCTATATCAAAATCCGGGGGAGAGGTTCGGTGCGGATTAAGGAACCGTTCAAAATAAAGGTTAAGTTCAATCGGATCCACATCGGTTATCCGTAAACAAAAAGCTACAATAGAATTTGCACCGCTGCCTCGGCCAACATAATAAAAGCCCCGGCTCTGCGCATAACGGATCATGTCCCAGTTTATCAAAAAATAAGAATTAAAACCAAGCTCATCAATTATTCTTAATTCTTTTGCAAGCCGCTCTTTGGCAACCTTGTTTTTCTTCCCATACCTCGCAACTATGCCGTCCGTTGCAAGTTTCTCCAATAAAATTTTGTCGTCTTCAACAGTGCCGCCAAATGTTTGCTTGTTCTTATCAACAAAGAATTCCATTTCAATGGCGCAGCTTTCCATCAGTTTGTATGTATTCGTTACAATAAACGGATGCTGCTTGAATTTTTCAAGCAATTCACTGGGCGTTGCAAATACCTCATCAACGCTTGCCTGTGCATCTTTCGGCAATTTCGAAAGAAGAACATTTTTATCAATACATCTTAAAAGCCGGTGCAGGTTATGGTACAGCTTATTTTGAACGGTAACCGGTTGCCTTATCACAAATTTGTCTGCATAAAATTTCAGGTCAAGACCAAACAACTTATTTACTTCCCACGGTAATATCCCTATGCGCTCGTTAGCCATTAATTTATCCAATGGCTTTGCATCAAATGGGTAAATAATAAAGCCATCCTCAACCCGGTTAAAAAACTGGTTATCTAAACTGGTATCAGGAAAATCTGTTTTACTAAGCAGGTATTTGCTCACAAATTCATGCAGCCAGGTAAGTCCTTGGTTATTTGCAGCAATCAGAATATACAACAGCTTATCGCCGTTTCTTATTTCCACGCCGGCAATCGGTTTTATACCTTCTTCCTGACAATATTTTACAAAATCCCAAATATCACAGGTCGAATTAATATTGGTAAGCGCAAGCGAGCCAACTCCCTTATCCACAGCAGCTTTTACCAGCTCCTGCGTTGAAAATGTTCCATACCGAAAGCTGAAATATGTCTTGCAATTGATGTACACCGATCTTGTTTGAAGGGCTAAGGTATAATTAAATACTAAATTAATTAGTATTTAATGAATTGCAATATATAAATGGTCCGTTTTCGAGGTGTAATGAATACGCCAATCATTTATAGTTCTAAACAGACAAAATCCATGTTAAATGCAAAGGCAAGTAATATTTTTAATCCCTGCTTCATCTTCCTCAACAGGTTCACCATATCCATCAGCTTGCTATCAAGGTTGTTAATAGTTCCAACGTCAATGGTGCTCATCGAATTATACAAATGCTGCCAACTGATATTGTCTTTTTGTTTGCTGTGCCAGTCTTTCGCAATGTTACGTGCAACCTGTTTCATATTTTTATTTTTCAAAAGACCGGTTTCCTTTTGCACCTTAACAAATAAGGCAAGTTCTTCCACAGTCAGAGAAGAGTAAATTCCTTTTTCTTTGTCTTGTTCAACAGCGTCCTTAAAATGAATCGGTGCCACAAGACAAAGCGTTTGCTTTTTCTCCAGGTGTGCCATTTCGGTAAATAACCAGGTCACAAGATCCAGTTGCACTGAAGGTAGGGAAGGAGAAAGCGCCATGCCCGGTTTCACAGTCATCTGACTCAGCTCTTTATGATGAAACGAAATCGTTTCAATTTTGTCCTCAATGTTGGCGCAGGCATTAATTTCTGCGTGCATCAGTTTCACCATATAGTTTTTAAAAACAGTAGCATTAAAATTCAGGTGAATAAGCAAAGCTGGCAGACTGGAGTAATGGCAAGCGGGTAGCTCGTCGCTATTCATTTTTTCCAGGGCAGCCATTAAATATTTCAGGTATTGAAATTTCTTGTAAGTCACTTTCTTGGTGGAGTCAAAACTAAGATGGCGCACAATAGTTTCAAACATAGATGATATCAAGACCGTATCTTGTTCCGAAGATATAAGAGACTTGGAAATTTTAGGTATTCGAGCTTTAACTTGTCCCTGTATCAGCAGCAGTTTATTTGATGGTATTAGCTGCTCTTCGCAGAAATAGCACCTGAATTCCTCCTGGATAAATTCCATCAGTTCCTTAAGTGTAACTAAACATCTTTTGTATATCCGGGCAAGGTTTGCATCATCCTTATGCTCAGCAAATACAGAGGCATCCTTTGGCATAAGAAAATCAACCAACTGATTTTTTAGCCGGATAATGCCAGATTGATGTTGCTGAATGTATAGCCGACGGTGATTTTCTTTGGCAAAGCCATAGGTCGTCTTTTTGAGCTGCTTTCTAATAAGTTCTTTTTCCTGGAACAACAATTTATTCCAGTTTTCAAATTGTTGATCACTTATAGACTGTTCAAGAAGAAGTTTTTTGGGGTGCAGGGTATTGCAAATAAGATCATCCAACGACTCAAGTTCATAGGTTAAGGGCATAGCAAGTTAGTTTTATCCAAGTCTACATTCCATCTCGTAGCATAACCTACATCAAATGGACATGTAATGATTGATAATATTAATTAGGGCGGTAAAAATAGGGTACACATATTTTAAGTTGACGTATTATCATACGTCATTTAGTTTTCTCATCAGGCTGACCTTTCCGATGTATGACGGCAAAAGAAAAATCACTGACAAAATTTGCAGCCCATCTCATCTCACTTAGGGAAGCTCAGGGCATCAGTATTCGTGAATTGGCTGCCAGATCCGATCTGGAATACAGCCAGGTGCAGCGCATCGAAAAAGGAAAGGTAAATTTTGCATTCACAACGCTGTTGGCTCTTGCCGAGGGCTTAAATGTTACCCCGGATACACTGCTGAATTATTAATACAGGCATGCTTAGGAATTTCAATTAGCCAGAAAGCATAGCTTTTCTCCGGCTGAATTAAACAATTTTTTAAAATTTTTATCAAGCCCAGTGGGCATTTCAGAACCCTTGTTCAAGGTTGTCAAGGTTTTCGTATCCATTTACTTTTTTCCTTTACGGCATAAAAATTAAAAATTATGTCTGTAAACATTCTAACCAGGGAAGACCTGGTACTTTTTCAAGACGAAATCCTCACACACATCAAAAGCATGCTCAATCAGGCTCCTGTTCAAACTAAAAAATGGCTCAAGACGGAAGAAGTAAAAGACCTCCTCAAAGTGTCAGCCAGCACGCTGCAAACCTTACGCATTAATGGCACACTCACCTATTCAAAACTCGGTGGCATTATCTATTACGATTACGAGCACATCGAAAATGTATTAAAGAAAAATCTCCGCTACGCCACAAAAACTTGATTAAACCATAAACTGGGGAATTTAGAATATGCATGATTGCATAGAACTGTTTAAACCTAAGAATAGACTTCCAAAAGCTGAAGCCACAGTGCCTACTCCCGGCCGCAGTGTCGGTAAGTACATCCGATGAACATAGCTGCTTCCCGAAATCGGGATGTAATCGATTTCGGGTACCCTTTTTTGGTTGTTTTTTGGGCACACAAAAAAGAACAATTAGAAAAATACAAAACACGAAATTATGTACTCCTCCTACCATGGCCGCTCCCATACAAAGAAGCGAAAAACCTGTAAACCTAAAATATCAATTGCAGAACGACAGGCCCGTACCGCAAGAAAAAAATTGGGAAAATTATTTCCTAATTATATGATCTACCACCCTTTCTTTTCCGGGCACTCCATTTCAATAACCAAAAAACGGATGGCATCATGAACTATATCAGGCACCTCAATGCCTTTTTTTCAGTTGTTCGTGGCGATAGCAGGCTCACATCATCGCATGTCAGCCTTTATATGGCGCTGTTCCAATACTGGAATTTCAATCGCTTTCAGAACCCTTTCCCGGTGTACCGCGATACCATGATGCAACTCAGTAAAATCGGCTCAAAAAACACCTACCACAAATGCATAAAAGAGCTTCACCTGGCCAGCTATATTGTTTACCATCCGGCTGTATCAAAATACCAACCTGTTAAAATCAGCATGATTCGCTTGGACACAAAACTTATAGAATCAAAATACCAACAACTGGATATGTTCAGTTCTAATCTCTCCTCTCCACTTCCTCCCTCTCCTGCTGGAGAGTGTCGGGGTGAGGTCGGGGTGGGCTCTCCAAATATCGCTCCCCTACATGTCCCAAATCCGACCCCTGCAAGTCCCGATACATGTCCCAATAATGGGACAGTATATGTCCCAAATTTGACCGATACAAGTACCGATAATGGGACTACACAAGTCCCAAAAATGGGACACCTTATAAAACAAAACATTTTAAAAAAGAGAGAAACACCCACTCACAAAA
>JBBRCI010000083.1:0-12959 GCA_038204935.1 Sphingobacteriales bacterium
CATAATTATTGTCCACGCGAAACCGAAAACCCATCCTGGAGGAGTCCATGGTGCTTTTTCTAAACTTTCATACCAAACTGAAGGAACTCCCTTGCCCGTGAAAAAACCGCCAATAGCAAGTGCGCCAAAATTAATCAGCAAGAATATGATTAATCTGTATGTCATCTAGTTTCAAATATCTTTATTTAGTTTATATTTCTGGGATATCATTTCGGGATAAGTCCTGCTGGAATCTTCTCATATTCCTTAAATTGATATTCCTTATAACTATTCGTACTCGTTTTTAACAACGACGATTGAGAATTGCATTTTTAATGCAATAAATAAATATAGAAATTACAAAGGCATTTACTGGCAAATAAATTCATCATTGAAAATCGATGTAACTCTTGCGAGTCAATCTCAGTTCTAAAGCATTCGCTTTTTAAAACGTGCACGATTGAAGATTTTCATTCACCATTTGAGTGAGAACTCAAAGTCTTAAGCCCCAAATGTGTTGCTCAAATTTCATCTATTTTTCTATATTTCTTCGGGCTTTCTCGTAAGTACAAAATATAAAACGTACAACCAACTGAAAATTCCGTGTAAAAAAGCTAATAAAACTGATTTATTCCTTTCCCAAGAAACTACTACAGCTAATACGCTACCAAATCCAATTCCACTACTTATTGCAGTGTTCCTTATTCCATTGTCACCAGACTGTTGACTATAACATTCTAAAGAAAAGATAAGTAATAAGATTAGTGTTAATTTAATTTTATTCATTCTATTTAATTTGATTTGGATTTCCACAATGAATGGCAATACCATATTGTCGATACGTTTTCCGAATTTATTTTCAAATGGAGTTTCGGGAAATTTTTCTAATATCAACAATTAATTTATCACCCAAAATAAAAAAAGGTGAACGGTACCTATTATTGAGTGAACGGTAAATCAGCAAAATAAAATCAAGAAAAAAGGACAGATTCCTCTGCCCTTTTTATCAAATCAGCTGAAGCTGAAAGATATTTTTAATACGTGATAGTCAGTCCGCCGCCGTAACCCATATCGCTGTCGTAATGCGTAGAAAGTGAAATGTATTTGGTTAAAATGTAACGCAGTCCGCCCATATATTCTTTGTCGGTATTTCCCATAATATTCAAACGTAATCGACTACTTAAAGGAATGTCTTCACGCATCAATTGCAAACGAAATTTACCTTTACTATCAGCTCTGGCTTCGGCCACAAAAAGCATAGGCAAAGTATATTGGAAACCCGCCACAAAAGCTTTCCGATTATTCTGATTACTCACCTGTCCGAAAAGGTTTTTTTCCTGATCATTAGCCATTTCATTGTGGTGATAATCAAAACCGATAAAGGGATAAAGCCATTGCATCTTGCCGATATATCTTCCGAAATAGGTTTCACTTTCCAGACCATGCTCCGGTTTAAGGCCAATACGCCAGGCGGTAGAAAAACTATAACGTGTATTGGCGAGCATAAAAACGCCGTCGCTACCGTTACTTTCCAATCCGATATTTGCCATAGGGTGAAACATGCGGTCATCGGCTTTTAATTTTTTAAGAGCAAAAGAAGCATCCGGAATTTCTGGATTTGGCGGCGAATTCTGATATGAAAACACACGGCCCATTCCGCTCATCATGTGGTATAAAATATGGCAGTGGAAAAACCAGTCGCCGCTTTCGGTGGCTGCAAATTCCAGCGTATCGGTTTCCATAGGCATAATATCCAACACGTTTTTTAAAGGAGCATATTCGCCTTGTCCGTTTAAAACCCTGAAATCATGTCCGTGCAAATGCATCGGATGGCGCATCATGGAATTATTGTAGAGTATAATTTTTACGTTCTCCCCTTTGTTAATCAGAATTTTATCAGATTCAGAAACAGTTTTATTATCCAGCGACCAAACATAACGGTTCATATTTCCTGTTAGTTCAAATTTCAGTAATCGCTCAGGTCCTTCCCGTAAAGTGGTTTTTTCCGGCGAACGCAGCATGCCGTAATTCAACGTAGTTATATCTCCGTCTTCCGCAGCCATATTCATCATCTGCATATCATGGCCTTTCCTATCCATTGCTTTCGAGGAATCTTTTTCCATAATCATCTGATCATGTAGTACAGGCATTTTTTCGTTTTTGCTTTCTTCCTCTCCGGTAATCTCAGGATACATTACATTATTCATATCCATTTGTTGATTACTCATGTCCATCCCCATCGGCTTCATGTCGCCATTCATTTTCATCATGCCGTTCATCATTTTCATACCCTCAAAGTATTTCAATTTGGGAAGTGGTTTTGCAGGCATTTTCATGCCACTGCCCAACCAGAGCGAAGTTGAAGCGGTACGATCTTCGGCGGTAGCCAAAAATTCATAACTCATATTATTGGGGATGGTCACGATTACATCGTAGGTCTCAGAAGGAGCAATTAACAAACGGTCAACCTCTACAGGCACCACATCATTTCCATCATTAGCAACCACAGAAATCTTTCCGCCAGACCATTTTAACCAGAAATAAGTTGAAGCACCGCCATCAACAATGCGAAGTCTGACACGATCGCCAGCCTTAAACTCCGTACGCTCCAGAACCGATTTCCCATTGCTAAGAAATTTTTCATAATACACATCACTCACATCCATTGCACTCATCCGTTTCCATTCATTAGCCAGTTTTGTGGCCAGATAACCTTTGGAAAAGGCTTCCGCATAACTTTGTGTTGTTCCTTTTTTTATAGCAAACCAATCGGTGGCATTATGCAGCGAGCGGTCAACTTCATGCGGATTCATATCTGTCCAGTCGCTTAAAACCAGGGGAATAGTTGGTATATCCGGCTCATTAACTTTGTTAAATATTAAAGCCCCATACATTCCGCTTTGCTCCTGCACGCTGGTATGACTATGGTACCAGTATGTTCCGTTTTGTATGACTTTGAATTTATATAAAAAGGTAGTATGCGGTTTTATAGGCATTTGCGTCAAGTATGGAACACCATCCATTCTGTTTGGTAAAAACACGCCGTGCCAGTGCATAGAAGTTTCCATATCCATTTCATTATGCACATAAATTTCTGCGGTATCGCCTTCTGTAAATGTTAAAGCTGGTGCTGGAATGCTTCCATTAACCGCTATTGCCTTACGGGATTTGCCGGTAAAATTTACCATCGTATCCCGAACGTACAGATCATACCGAACCGCTTTTGGCTGATAAGTTATTCCGGGCTTTTCAATTTCGTGACCGGCTTTTTTAATGTCTTCGGTTTTAACTTCTGGGTTTACTACAGGAGTAGATTGTGTTTTCTTTTCTTCCGCTTTGCGTGATTTAACAGGAGCTGGTTTTAACGGCGTATTTTTTACGGACGCTTTGGCAGGAGATTTTTTCTTTACGAGAGCCATTCCGCATTTCGGGCATTTTCCCGGATGGTCTGAAGTTACTTCCGGATGCATGGGACAAAAATATAATGCAGGCTGCATTTGTTTTGTGGCTGGCATTACATGTCCTTCATGCTGTGCCCGGGCAACCATGAAACAACCCATAAACAAGAAAGTAAATACCAGGTATTTTAACATTTTATTCATTTTTATTCAAACTATCTTTTAATACTTCAAGCCAGGAAATTATTTTATTTTTTTCCGGAATATTTAATGCAGCTTTCGGATGCATTAGCAAATACGACTTTATAGGCATTGTTTCATCTTTTAAAACATTGCCCATAGATTTCAATTTGCTTTTTTGTCTCCTTGCAGAATAACTTCCAAATTCACTAAAATTCAAATCTTTTTTCCCATCACTAATATGGGATGCTAATATCCATGCAAAAGGTTGAATTTTTGAATACCAGGGATACCTGGTATTGTTGCTGTGGCAGTCAAAACAGGAACTTTTTAAAATCAATTGTACATCCTGCGGAACTGGATATAACATGGTAATATCCGTATTTAATAATTTGTCAGATTTATTTAGTGGAGGCTGAAAAAACTGAATCGCAATCAAAATTACAACCGATATAATCAGTACAATCCGCAGGGGTTTCATTTTATTTTAATTCCTCTTTAAGCACGCCGCAATCGGGCATTGCTTTTCCTAAATACGGATTGCTGATGTCTTTAGTTTGGCTGATCCAGTTTGCACCTTTGTTATTGTTATACATCGGGCAGTGATCTACATACAATGTTTTTCCTGCAGAACCTGTTGATTTAACCAAATCATAAATATCATCACTCAAAATTTCAAAATGTTCCCGCTGATGTTTGATATTACCGCTATTAGAAGAAATATGTTCCGCATGTTCGCGTGCGTCAGATTCAATATCATCAAAAACTTTTGCCTGCTCTGCAGTTAAAGAATTTTTATCGAATGAAGTTATTGCAGTTTCCACTTCCTTAGCTTCCTTAGCGGCAAGGCCGCTATCATCTTTAGTCAGGGCATCTTTTAAATTTAAATAGGAAGTTAAAATCATGCTAACTGATTTATCGCTGGATTTTAATTCAGACTCTTTTTCTGAACCATTAACAGTATCATTTTTTGAAATCGACGATTGATTGCCGTTATTATTGCTGCATGCTTGCAATACACAGATGATAAGCAATGCCGGTAAAATAAAATTTCTCATTTTTTGAATTAAAAAAACCGGGAGAACCCGGTTTGTATAAAATTGGAATTTAAATTATTCAATGGTTTCAGTTACTTTTCCACAGGTAAGCATGGCTTTACCGTAATATGGATTTTTAATATCTAAAGTTTTACTCAACCAGTCCGCTTTTTTCATCGGGCAATACTGATGATAAATTTTTTCAGTACCCAAATCTTTGCTTTTGGCAAGCTTGATCATCGATTTAGAGAAATCAGAAAAATACTCTCTTTGTTCTTTAATTTCTTTTGAAGCTGCAATTTGTTTAGCAGAATTTAGAAGGGACTCTTTTTGATCTTTAGAAATGTCTTCAGCATTTAGATTATTTAAAACTGCAATAAAGTTATCTGCCTGCATTGCCGCAGAATCTGCCTGACTTTCTACCAACGCATCTTTAATTTCAAAGTAGGAATTTAAAAGGTCTGCTGAGGTATTTTTAGTCTGCGCTGCAGCATACTGAAAACTAAAACCAAGAATCAGAGCTATAACAATTGTGAACTTTTTCATATTATTTATTTTATTTGTGATGTTAACAAAACTAATATAAGAACGCCTATATCGTTTACATAATTACATATCAAACTTATATAATATTGACAAATTATTTTGACTTTAATATTTGTCAAGTTTATTTAGTAAGATTTTCATTTCTGCAAATTTACTCTATAAGAACAGACACACAATTTCCTTCCATTTCCCTCAGTCGTTTATCAAGAGAAAGAATCGACGTATTATCTTTCAAAGATTTATAAGCGTTCTTTAGGGCTGACATAACTTGTTCGTTCGGATCGCAGGCCAGAGCAAATTCAAAATGCGGCACAGCTTTTTTCAACCATAAATTATATTGGTTTATATATTTTTGTCGCAAAAGAATATTTTTAGTTTCGCTATTAATCTTCGCGACAAGCAAATTAGATTTGCTGATGAAAATGTAAGCTAACGCGAGATGAGGAACGTAATAATTGGGCTCCAACTGGAGAGACTTTTCATAATACTCAATCGCCAAATCACTTTTTTTGCCGTTCTCGTAAATATTTGCCAAACCGTAAAATAATATCGCCTGTTGTTTAGGGCTCAATGCCGAACTGCCCGATAGTATTTTTTCTGAAAGCGTCAACGCAATATCTTCCTGACCTCTGGTTATGGCAATATTAAAATCATCGTAATTTTCTAATACAGTTTGAGAAAACGCAGATTGAAAGAAAAGAATAAATAGTAAAGTTGAAAAGATTTTCATTAAAAATTAATTTTTTAAATCTACTAAGCATAATTTAATTTATGCTGTGAGATAAATCACAAAATGTAATAGCCTAAAAATATCTGTTAATATCCTTCAGGATAATTACCGTGTTTTTTATTCTTTAAAATTAAAAACCTTTATAATCCATAAATCCTTTTCTGTATTTTTCGGAAATTTATTTCATGTCAATTACTAGAGATTTTTTATTTAAAGCCGGGGGCGAAACAGGTGAACTGGTAAGCAATAAAGACTGGTCAAACCACCCTTTAGGCCCGATAGAAACCTGGCCAGATACACTTAAAAGTGCCGCTAATATTATTTTTTCCACTCCTTTCCCTATGATGATTTCCTGGGGTAAAGATCATATACAATTATATAATGATGGATACAGGCCTATATTGGGTTCGGCAAAACACCCACAGGCCATGGGAGCCTGTACCAAAGATACTTTTCCGGAAATATGGGATATAGTAGGTCCCATGTTCGAAGAGGTGTGGAAAGGAAATCCTATTCGGCTATCTGATTTTTTCCTTCCCTTAAATAAACATGGATACCTGGAAGATTGCTATTTCGATTTTTCTTACAGTCCTGTTTATGAAAGTAACGGAGAGGTAGGTGGAATTTTAGTAACTTGTATAGAAACAACCGAAAATATAAAAAATCTTAAAAAGCTAAGCGAGAGTAATAAGGCATTAAAAAACAGTGAAGAAAATTTAAACAATCTGGTAAGTCATGCGCCTGTAGCCATGGCTGTTTTGAAAGGACCTGATTTCGAGATTAAAACGGTAAACGAAAAGGTTTTAGAAATTTGGGGTAAAACCTACGAACAGGTTATAAATAAACCAATATTTAAAGCTCTGCCCGAAGTTGAAGGGCAGGGAATTGATTTACTATTAAATTCGGTTTACCAAACGGGTGAACGATTTGTAGCAAATGAGTTGGAAGTTGAGCTATTGCGAAAAGGCGAATTGCAAAAAGTTTATTTAAACTTTGTTTACGAAGCCTTGCGTAACGCCTCTGATGAGATTTACGGAATTGCTGCTGTAGCAATTGAAGTTACTGATGAAGTAGTTTCCCGTCAAAAAGTGGAAGAAGCAGAGGAACGGGCACGCCTGGCAATTGATGCGGCAGATATTGGCACGTTTGATTTTTATCCTTTAACTGAGAAATTAGTTACCTCTGCCCGTTTTGATTTAATTATGGGATCCAAAAAATCAGAATCAAGAGATATTTATATTGCATCAATCCACCCAGATGATCACGAGATTAGGAACCAAGCATTTAAAATAGCCTATAAAACGGGCAAGCTACACTATATTGTCCGGGTTATTGATAACAATAAAATTAAATGGGTTCAGGCACAGGGTCAGGTATATTTTGACACCATTAGCGGCAAGCCGAACAGGGTATTGGGTACTATGCTGGATATTACAGAACAGCGACTGGTGCAACAGCAGAAAGATGATTTTATGAGTATTGCAAGTCATGAGCTAAAAACCCCATTGACCAGTTTAAAAGCATACCTCCAGATATTAAAGAAATCACCAGAAGTGAAAGATTTTTCTGTTAACCTTGCGGATAACAGTTTAAACCAAGTAAAACGTTTAGAAAATTTAATTGCTGATTTGCTGGATGTTTCTAAGATATCAAGCGGAAAGTTGGTTTATAATACAAGTGTTTTTAATTTTGCGGACCTTATTCGGGAAACGGTAGTAAACATACAGATCACCTCATCTACTCATCAATTGATCATTACTGGAAATCCGGATGCTAAACTGGAAGGTGATCGAGACAGGTTGGAACAGGTGCTAATAAATTACCTAACCAACGCCATTAAATATTCTCCCGGAGCAGATAAAGTAGAGATTCATTCTGTGGTTTCATCGGGCAAATTAATAGTTTCCATAAGGGATTTTGGTGTGGGGATTGAACCCGAAAATCTGAACAAAATATTCGACCGTTTTTACCGGGTAGATAAAACCTCTATGAAATATGAAGGGTTGGGTTTAGGACTTTATGTTGCTTCCGAAATAGTTAGCAGGCATAATGGAAGTTTTTGGATTGAAAGTGAGCTGAATAAGGGTTCATCTTTTTTCTTTATGCTGCCCCTGATTGATGAAGCTCAGAATCTGAATACGCAAACCTAATTATTCAACTTTATTCATTTAATCCCTTTCCAAGAAGAATTTGAGGTATAGATTTTTCAACTCTTGCCAGTCGGGTTTTAGATTGTTTAGCTGCGGAAAAATAAAGTAAATATCCTCTTTTTCGTCCCGGCGTTAAAACATCAAAAGCATTCTTTAACTCCAGATTTTCATCCAGTATACTTTGAAACTCCTCCGAAATGCTGAACTCTTCCGTTTCTTTAAATTCAACTTTTAAACCTGCTTTCTCAACTTCTACAGCTTCAAAAATATAGGCCTTTAATGTAGCTTGCAACTCAATTATTTGCTGAAGGTTGCTAAACCGAATCTGTCTTGCCGACTGAACATTTTTAGTTTGTTGTACCAAAATGTCCTGACTATCGTTCAACAAAACGCCTTTAAAAAACAGAACGGCACAGTATTCTTTAAAATCATGTATCAATACAATATTACTGTTTTGAAACACATAACAGGGAACGCCCCATTTCAATTCTTCGGTTAGATTACAATTAAGAATTATTGTTCTCAATTTTTCTAATTCTTGATGCCACTTTTTGGCTTTGGTAAAATAAAAATCAACTTTGGGGTTCTTCATGTTAATTAGCTAAAATATTTTTGGCTACTGTGTGGGAAAATAAAAAAATCAATTTCATTATTTTTCATTTAATCAACGTAATTAAACACCCCTATTTTTCTGACGATTATTGAAAATCGTTTATATATTCTTTTATCGTTCCTCACTAGCACAACTTTAGAACTTCGGAAATCTAAGAAAAACACACGCGGCACGCGTGCGCTAGCGTTTTTTTTCGGCTTAACGATGTGGCAAATCGAAAAACAAATTTTCAATTCTGCACTAAAGTTTAATTAAAAAACTGAACTTGATTTTATCACTCAATCCGCCTTATCGCCAAACCGATGTTAGCAATTAGTAATTTTTCCGATTAAATTGATACTTGCATCTACAGGCGATCTAAACTGAGGCAGGTGACATGACCCTATATAATTGCGATAGTTTTTATTTTAGTAAAATTTCTAATCTATAGTTTTAAACTTTGAATCCTTCTCGATCCAATTATGAACAACTGACTTCATCGTTTCGATCTTCATAAAACAAACCAAAAAGTAAATTAAAAACAAACCAAGTAAAACAAAAATTCCACGATTTAATGTGATCCATTGAAAATACGCTAATAAATAGAATGCGAATCCATAGATTATGAAGTTCCATTCGAGAGAAAGTAAAGAAACTCCAAAACGAATACGGGATTTAAGTTTTACATTATCATCATTAATGTTAATTTTTAAATAGCAAAACAGGGGAAGGTATATTTTAAGAATCGTTTTATCAAGTTCATATTTATAGTTGAAGAATTTTAACCTTGAAATAATTTTTTCTGTATTAACTGTTTGTCTTTCCATTTATTGGATTCGTTTAAATTTATTCTAAATATTATATTATCGATTCGCTTTCCCATTTTTTAACAAACTGGAGTTTCGTATGATATTTTCCAATATTAACAATTAAAAATTCTTGCAGCAGAAAAAAGGGTGAATGGTAAGTGTTATTTAGAGGGAACTGAAAATTATTAAACAATTACCGCCTCCCCAAATCCCGGAGGTAAATCAAAAATATATTCATCCAGACCTGTATCTTGCAGAAAATCATTACTGAAAGTTTTAGCGGCTTCCGCACTAAGCAGAGAACTTCTGTATTGCTTCCATATTTGGGCATTTTCTCCGTACATATGCTCAACTAAACCCGGGAATTTCCAGTCGGCATTTTTACCCCAATGTAAGGTATAAGGAATATTGGCAGCTATTAATACTTCAATAATCCGGGTGGAAAACTCATCCAGGGAGATCATTTTATTTTCTTTCCCTTTCCAGGTGATGCCGTCAATTTCGATCATACAAGTAACCGGGAAACGGGTAAAAGCTAGCGTGGCTTTGCTTTGCTTCACAAAACGCATAGCATAAATTCCCGGGATAGGTCCCTCCTCTTTGGCCAGCTTTACCAGCAGTTCCAATGCTTTTGGTGAATCCCGATGGTCAACACCCACAGAACAGGCAAAAGCGGGACCCTGATATCCGGCATCCCAGAAAATCTCTCCCAGCATTCCGGTAACTTCCAAATCCGGTGGCGGCAAAATAGAAGTCTCCAGAATTTTAATCAATTTAGGAATGCTGTTCTGAAACTTCTCCGCTATTTTAATAAACAATAATATCAGGTCGCGGTAAATGGCTGTTCTAACGGTTGGGATCGGATCAGGATAACCTGCTTGAAATGGTTTTTTATACATCGCCTCCACTACATAATCCGGATCGTTTACATACGGATTTACAAAAACTTTATAATGATAAGGGCTGGCGGGATTTCCATTTGCATCCGTTTCGCCCGGTATATTCAAATCAGTATTTTCAAAATCCAGTGTTTCGGCTAAATGGAGTGCTGTTTGCTTATTTACTTTCCGAACATATCGTTTCAGCAAAAAATTATCTTCTGCATCCAGCATTATTCCATGAATAAACCCAAATGAACCTAAACCTACTAGTGCAGCGTTAAACAAACCATCATTCCTGATAACGCGGGAATTTAAACTACTTACAAAATCATCTTTCAGGACCGGTTGAGAATCCCGTTCAAGATAAACCATATCTTCAGGATTCGGGCCGATAATTAAATTGAGCCCTACAACCATATCCTGCACAGAACCTACATCCAGCGCCGAACCGTGAACTCCTGTGGAAATACAACCCGCAATGGTTTGCCCGTTACTGGCACCTGAAGCTTTTAAAGACTTCCCTTTTTTAGCCAGATAATTATGAATTTCTTTGATGATGTTGCCACACTGAAAAAGAAATATGTTTTCGGCTTTAAAGCCGGATAAAGGATGAATTTGAGCCGGATCAAAATCCATTTTTAAATTCAGATTGGCATTGATCTGCATATTGTCTTTCTGATGCGCAATATGCGACATCGACCAGCGGGAACCTATTGCCCTGAACCCCTCTCCATTTTGCATGGCCTGTTTGATCAACTTCTGAACTTCCAAAGCCGCATCATTATACCGATCGATGGAAGAAGGCATATTCGCTTCAGGTTCGAGTTTGGTTATAAGCAAAGATTTTGCAGGGAACGGACCGTTCTCATGCATGGTATCCCATATGCCGATGTTTTGTGTTGAAGTACTGGCCATAGCTAATTTTCCTCCTTTAAACACACATATTTTATTCTCACCTTTCTGACTTTTCCAAAAGTTATTCCGCTGAGCAAAATTCCGCCTAATGTGTTTCGGTATTCAACAGAATAAAAACCTGTGGGACCGCATTCTCTGATCAGGCTAAAACTTCCTTCAGCAAGTTTTAAACGTATTGTAGTATCTAAAACATGAACCTGCTTATTGCGATAAAAATCCTGAGAGTTATTCGTGTAATCCGGCTCTGGAATTCCATCTCTGCTGATCATTCTGACAGAATAACAAGAGGAACACAGGATTAAGACTATTCCCATAAAAACGGGATAAAAAGATCTCAATAGTTTGTTCATATGATCTGATTTTAAGGGTTAATGCGTTACTCAGGTATGATGACAATTATTTTTCTTTCGGAGAAAACGAATTGTTAATAATGCGCTACAATTAAATATAATAATTTATTCTGGGAGCTTTTAAATCAGGCTGATATTGTTCGGATGTGTGATAATTTACGGGTTTGAGTTTGAATAACATCGAGAAGTTAATTAGTTGACAGTTTTTAGTTAGCAGAATTCAGTTGGGGGTTGACAGTTTCTTAGCTGGCAGTAATTAATTGGTAATTTAGCCCTAAGCAATGCTTACAAATACGCTTTTTTTCGGCCTGTTTTTATTTGCGGTTTAGATGATTTAGCCTTCGCTCTGCCTTTGTAGCAAATGAAAGAAGCCGCTGCTCTTTTTGAATACTTTTTCCAGCTGCTGGGAAAAAGTATGTCCCGCGGAAGGCGACAGAAGAAAATAATTCACAAATTTGGTTTGTTTTAAACTTACTGCAAAAAGTTAAAGTAAGAATTTGTTGAATGTCAGTCCGCCTCAATAGCCGGCGGGAGGCCTATTTCTTTTCTCTTGACAGAAAAGAAACAAAAGGTCAAGGCTGCACAGTTTTGGCTAAAAGCTTTTAAAAATGCTATTTGCAATTCGAGCCGTGTTTATGACAGTATTTGTTTGAAAGTTTTTACAACACTTCTCCGAATTGCTTTCTCTAGTAGTATTTGAAAGTTTCTACAGGCATTTTTAAAACCTTTCTTAACGCCAATTCCTGCGAGGCCGGAGAAAGAGTGGCAATCGGAGTTTGCAGTTTTTAGTTTGCAGTCTAGCCACAGCTATATGCATTAGTTCGTCGCTAGGAATGAATTGGTAATTTAGCCCTCAGTAATGTTTTTAAATACGCTTTCTTTCGGCCTGTTTTTATTTGCGGTTGTGATGGTTAGCCTTCGCTCTGACATTGTAGCAAATAAAAGAAGCCGCGGCGTATGAAGTGACCCCAAAAGATTGGACAAATTTAGTTTAAAAATATCAAGCGACAAGAGCTCTGTATTGTACGGGGCTCTTGTTGTTTAATTTAAGTTTTATTCTACTGTTATTATAATAGTCAATATAGCCTCTAATATCGGTTTCAAGTTCTTTAACACAAGTATACTTTTTAGCATAGAAGAGTTCAGATTTTAATATCCCGAAGAAGTTCTCTATCACTGCGTTATCTAAGCAATTCCCTTTTCTGGACATACTCTGCAAGATACCTTGCTGTTCCAATTGTCGTTGGTAGGGCTTCATTTGATAGTGCCAACCCTGATCCGAATGCAATAATAATCCCTTTAACTTTTTATGCTTCTTAAATGCGTGCTTCAGCATTTCCCCTACCAGGTTATAGGTGGGGCGAGTATTCATCTGATAGCAGATAATCTCTG
>JBBRCI010000084.1:0-11882 GCA_038204935.1 Sphingobacteriales bacterium
GTTAAGTTTCTATTTCCACTTTGAAAATTTTTAAAAGTAGATTGAGAATTGTAACTGTATCCTGCTCCAACTGTAACAAAATTATCATCCGGTATATCTTTAGTTACAATCTGAACAGAACCACCCGCAAAATCTCCGGCGATATCGGGAGTTGCTGTTTTACTGATGATTATATTATCGATCAGGTTCGAAGGAACAATATCAAATGAAAATGCTTTACGGTTAGGTTCTGTACTTGGTAAAACACCGTTATCCAGGGAAGCAGAGTTGTATCGATCTGCTAGACCACGCACAACTACAAATTTATTGTCCTGAATAGTTGTTCCACTTACTCGTTTTAAAACCTCACTTGTATTCTTATCAGGAGATTTTTTAATAGATTCCGCAGAAATACCATCCGTTACACGAACACTATTTTTTTGCTTGGCATATAAACCATTTAAACTTTCCTGACGGGCAGTAGCAGTTATCACCACTTCAGACAAAGTCTGTCCGGCAGATTCTTCCATCACAATATCCAGTTTTGTGGAACTTCCGGCCTTAACCAGAATATCTGTAATGCTTTTGGTGTTGTATCCTATATAAGAAAAGGAAAGAGTGGCCTTCCCAGGGTTTATACCTGTTAACACATACTGACCATCAACGTCAGTAAATACTCCTTTAGTAGTGCCTTCTACTTTTACGGTTAATCCAATTAATGTTTCTCCGGTTTTTTTATCGGTAACTTTGCCTGTTATTTTCCCAGTTTCCTGAGCAATACTATTAAAGGATATGAAACTTAAAACCAGGAGCAGGCCTAAAATTCTTTTGATTACGTTGTAATTCACTTTTACTGTTATTAATGTCCTGCAAAAGTATAGGAGCTGTATTAGCTCAATGTTAGGGAGATATTAAACAATAATGACTTTAAGGTTATTTTAATATTAAACAACATAATCACTTGATTTTCAACTAAATAATAAAAATTCAAAGTTAAGTAAGTGATAACTAAAGGTCAATTATAGGCCTGTTAACAATTTGGTAACATTCAATTAATACACTATTCACTTTCGCACCTTTACTTTGTAGCGTAAAATAACATTAACTTAATAATGAGAATATATTTAAGAACTACGTTTGCGGCTATTACTTTATTTCTTTTGGGATTTAAAATGGCAAATGCGCAAGACAGCTTAAAGGTAAAAGAGCAATCAGAAAAACCTGATACTGTAATTACTGCAGTACAGAAACTTCAATCTGATATAAAAATCTTGCAAAAGCTCAAAATCACAGGTTATGTTCAGGCGCAATATCAGATCGTAGATTCTGCAGGTGTGGCATCCTTTGCGGGCGGAAATTTCGGTACCGGAATCAACAACCGGTTTATGATTCGTAGAGGTCGGGTTAAGCTTACCTATAATGGAGGTAATTTCTCAAAATATGTAATGGAGTTTGATATTTCTGAAAAGGGATTAGCTATTAAAGATATGTATGCTAAATTCTATGACCCCTGGATCCAGACTTTTGCACTAACAGCCGGTGTATTTAACCGCCCTTTTGGGTATGAAATAGGGGTTTCATCCAGTGTGCGAGAATCACCAGAACGGGTCCGGTATTCCCAAACTTTATTCCCGCTGGAACGGGAGGTTGGCGCTCAACTTACTATTCAGGGATCTGAGGAATCTAATTGGAATTTCTTAAAAATAAATTTGGGCATGTTTAACGGAAATGGCCCAACACCGGAAACAGATAACAAAAAGGACTTTATTGGTCATATTGGTATTAATAAATCGAACAAGAATAAAAGCTTTAAATATGGCTTTGGTGGCTCCTATTACAAAGGAGGAGTATTGCAATCAACCGATAATATCTATAGTATTTCTGACAATAACGGCGTTCCTCAATTTACTGCAGCTTCAATTTCTTCAGCAGGTTCTTACAAGGGTAAATTTGCGAATAGAGAATATGTTGGGGCCGATGCCCAATTAACCGTTTCTACTAAAATGGGCTCTACTTCTTTAACGGGTGAATACATACAGGGCGATCAACCAGGTACTGCTTCCAGCTCTACAAGTCCGCTGGCTATAACTAGCGGCGACACGTATTTACGTAAATTTAATGGGGGGTATCTCAATTTTGTCCAAGATTTTAAGGGAGTCCCATTTTCTGTTATAGCCAAATATGATTGGTACGACCCGAACACAAAAGTAGCAGGCGAGACGATTAATGTTGCCAATAAGTTTTCTGCCGCCGATATTACATACCGCACATTAGGACTGGGTTTACTTTATCAATACGACCATAATATCCGTTTAACGGGATATTATGATATTGTAAACAACGAAACTTCTGCAAACCTACCTGGTTTTACAAACGACTTAAAAGACAACGTTCTTACAATGCGTATTCAATATAAATTCTAATTTCAAATCATAACAATTCATTAATCAGAAAAATCTAATTATTATAAAATGAAAAAGTTAACTATTCTAATCCTGACCGTATTTATCGGATTAAATTTTGGGTGTTCTAACTCAGGTGAAAACAAAACAGAAGGAAGCAATACTGAAGAAGGAACTGCAGGAATCACTATCAAAGGAAGCGATACTGTTTTACCATTATCCCAAAAAGAGGCTGAAGTTTTTGGTCAGGAAAATAAAGACGCAAGAATCATTGTAACAGGTGGCGGAAGCGGTATTGGTTTTACAGCTTTAATGGATAACAATACAGATATCGCAATGGCTTCACGTAAGATCAAATTAGATGAGCGTATGTCATTAGAAAAAGCAGGTAAAGAATTTAAAGAAGTAATTATCGGCCATGATGCATTAGCAGTTGTAATTAACCCTGCCAATAAATCAGATAAATTAACCCGCGAACAATTAGAAGGAATTTTTACCGGCCAGATCACAAACTGGAAAGAAGTTGGTGGTGATGACATGAAAATTGTTGTTTACAGTCGCGAAAGCAGTTCTGGTACTTATGAGTTTTTTAAAGAACACGTAATGAACAAAAAGAATTATGCTTCAAATGTATTAAGTTTGCCCGCAACTGGTGGAATTATCGAGTCTGTTAGCCAGACAAAAGGTGCCATTGGTTATGTAGGTTTAGCTTACTTAGAAAAAAATGTGAAGCCTGTAAGCGTATCATTTGATGAAGGCAAAAACTTTGTTGTACCATCAATGGCAGCTGCTAAAGATTTAACTTATCCGGTAACCCGCCCACTTTTTTACTACTATTTAAGCAGCAAAGAAGCGCAGGTAAAACCTTTTGTTGATTTTGTTTTATCTCCGGAAGGACAGAAAATTGTTGAAGAAGTAGGTTACGTGACTGCAAAATAATTTCCAATAAAATATTTTCAAAAAAAAGAGTTAGCATCGGTTTTGTACGGATGCTAACTTTTTGAATTATATATCTTGATCAATAAAAATGTCCATCAAGCAAATACCGGAAAAAATAATTGAGTTCTTAATGCGGATCAGCGCATTGGTTACGAGTGTTACAATACTCCTCATTGTTTTTTTTCTTTTTAAAGAAGGAGCCGGAATATTTAACTCTTCTTCTGTAGAAAAAGGTTATGTAATAACCGTTAACAATTCAAATCCTGTAGTTGAATTGACAAGCGCACAGGTAAAAGATATATATGATCAGAAGATTGTTAACTGGAAAGATTTGGGCGGTAAATCTGCCACAATTAAAATTTTCCGTGTTGAAGATGTAAATGATTTTTTTGACGAATCTGAATTAGGTCCTAATTTAGAATACCTACCAGAAAAGCTGAATGAGATTGTTTCTAAAAATCCAAACATCATAGCTTTTATACCAAAAACTTACTTACCCGATAATTTTAAGGGGAAAAAAGTAAAACTTGATAATATTTCAGTCCTCGAATTTCTAGGAGGCAAAGAGTGGTTTCCAACCGCTCAACCGGCTGCACAATTTGGTGCCTTGCCCTTAATTTTGGGAACGCTATATGTAAGCTTAATAGCTATTTTAATAGCTCTGCCATTAGGATTAACTACTGCTATTTACCTTGCGGAGATTGCGGATCCAAGAATGAGAAATATATTAAAACCAATAATAGAATTACTGGCAGGTATTCCATCTGTTGTGTACGGCTTTTTCGGATTGGTAATTATTGTACCGATGCTTAAAAATACGTTCGAATTAGACTCCGGTCAATCGGGATTAGCGGGTGGTATTTTGCTGGCAATTATGGCTTTGCCCACAATTATCACCGTATCCGAAGATGCTTTACGTAACACACCAAATGCCATGCGTGAGGCAAGTTTGGCAATGGGAGCCTCTCAATGGCAAACTATTTACAGAATTGTGATCCCTTATTCATCATCCGGTATTAGCGCTGCGGCAATTTTAGGAATTGGCCGTGCTATGGGCGAAACTATGGCGGTATTAATGGTAACCGGTAATGCTGCAGTTATTCCGCATTCTATTTTACAACCATTAAGAACAATTCCGGCTACAATTGCTGCCGAATTAGGAGAAGCACCACAAGGCGGCATGCACTATCAGGCATTATTTACTTTAGGATGCATCTTATTTATCATTACGGTAGGTGCCAATTTATTAGCCGGTTATATCTCTAACAAAGGAAAAGTAAGAGTATGAAAATCAGTATAAATCAACAGAAGCGCATTAAACAGAACTTAGCTTTCTGGACATTCCGCTTACTTAGCTTTTTTGTAGTTGCTATTCTTTTTGTGATTTTAGGATTTCTGATTTACAACGGAATAAAGGTTATCAGCTGGGATTTTTTAACGGAAATGCCAAAAGATGGAATGACCAAAGGCGGAATTTACCCGGCAATTATTGGTACGCTTTGCTTAATTGTGGGAAGTATGATTTTTGCCTTCCCGATAGGTGTACTTTCTGCAGTTTATATGAATGAATACGCAAAAGACGGCTGGTTAAAAAGATTTTTAAATCAAATGACCAATAACCTTGCGGGAATTCCATCAATCGTATTTGGTTTGTTTGGAATGGCTTTATTTGTAAATAAATTCAATTTTGGCGACAGTATTCTTGCCGGCTCATTAACTTTAGGATTGATGGCACTTCCGGTAATTATCAGAACTACAGAGGAGTCTTTAAAAGCGGTTAATGATACTTTCAGACATGCGAGCCTGGCGCTGGGATCAAGTAAATGGGAAACAACCCGAAGAGTAGTTTTACCAATCGCGTTTCCAAATATAATTACAGGTGTAATTCTTTCCATCGGACGTGTTTCTGGAGAAACAGCACCAATTCTATTTACGGTGGCAGCCTATTTCCTTCCCAGGTTGCCGCATAGTATATTTGATCAGGTAATGGCTTTACCTTATCACCTATACGTGATTATTACCAGCGGTACAAATATGGAAGCGAGCAGACCGATAGCTTATGGAACTGCATTAGTTTTGATCACCATTGTGTTGATTATGAACCTAATTGCAAATGCTTTCAGGAGATATTTTGGTAAAAAAGTGAAGATGAATTAATATCCCGAAAGGGAAATAAATATTAAAATATTACAAGCAACATTTTTAAATGCATAAGTTAGAAACTAAGTCTATAAATCTACATTACGGTGATTTTCATGCCTTAAAGGGAATCAGTATGGTTGCGGAAGCAAATACTGTAACCGCTTTGATCGGTCCTTCCGGATGTGGAAAGTCAACTTATCTGAGACTATTTAACCGCATGAATGATTTGATCAGTAATGTAGAAATCAGCGGTCAGGTTTTGGTAGAAGGTGAAGATATTTATTCCAGAAAAGTACAGGTAGATGATTTGCGGAAAAAAGTGGGAATGGTTTTTCAGAAACCAAATCCCTTTCCAAAATCTATTTATGAAAACGTGGCTTACGGTTTAAAGGTTAACGGAATTAACGATAAGAAATTTATCGAAGAACGGGTTATTTCATCCTTAGAGCAGGCGGCATTATTTAATGAGGTGAAAGATAAACTTCACAAATCTGCGTTCGAACTTTCTGGCGGGCAGCAGCAGCGTTTATGTATTGCCAGAGCATTGGCCGTACAACCCTCAATTTTATTGATGGATGAACCAGCTTCGGCATTAGACCCTTTATCAACTACTAAAATTGAAGAGTTGATACACGTTTTAAAAAATGATTATACCATTGTTATCGTTACCCATAATATGCAGCAAGCAGGGCGTGTGAGTGATTATACAGCATTTTTTTATATGGGTTCTTTAATTGAGTATGATAAAACGAAAACCATATTTACAAATCCTAAGAATACACAAACAGAGAATTACATTACCGGAAGGTTTGGTTGATCCAAAATTATAATTGGCAAAACCTTTATTCAAAATTAAAAAATTAACAAAATCAATAATATATGATGACCCATCTTGAATCTGAGTTACAGGAACTGAAGTCAAATCTCGCAGAAATGTGGGCCCTGGTTAGAAATCAATTATTAAAAGCAAAAGAAGCCTTGCTTACAGAGGATAAAGATTTAGCCAGAGAAGTAATTGCAGGAGAAAAGCGTGTAAATGCTTTTGAACTGAGTATTGATAATGATTGTGAAAATATTTTTGCCCTTTTCAATCCTGTTGCGGTTGATTTAAGATTGGTTTTAGCAATTATCAAAATAAATAATAATCTGGAGAGACAAGGCGACAGTGCGCAGGGAATTGCCAAATTTGTTTTGAGTTTAGAGGATGCTTTAGACATGAAACTGGTTGAAAAAACCCGTATTATGGAAATGTTTGACGAAAACATAGTGATGCTTGATGAACTAACAGAGTCATTTCAAAATGAAGATGGAATAATAGCTCGTAAAATTTTTAAAAGAGATGAGTTTTTAGATGAAATAAATGACGAATCCACATCGGTTATTGCCAAATACATTCGTGAGAATATTGATATTGCAGAGCAGGCACTGAGAATTTTATCCATCATCCGAAAGCTTGAAAGAGTTGGCGATCACTCTAAAAATATAGCCGAAGAAATTATTTTTTACACCGAAGCCAAAGTGCTTAAACACGTAAAAAAGGATAAGAAGAAATAGCGAATTTATTCCTTCAACCAAAAAGAGCAACATTTTCATGTCGCTCTTTTTTTATATTTTAATATCTGATTCCGGCCTTTTTAAATATAAAATGCAGCAACCATATCGGACCAATTAACAGAAATTTAATATCGTCTAAAAACGAAGGTTTTTTACCTTCAATTTTATGTCCGACGAACTGCCCTATCCAGGCAAGAACGAAAATTGCCAGACAAATTTGCCACATCGGCGGCCAGCCATTCTCTATATGAAGTTTTTCCAAACCAACAATTCCGGCAGAAAAAACCATGATGATCAATAACATCACGTAAGATAAAATCGGCGAAAGTTTATAGTAGAAATAAATCGCGAAGGCGATAAGAAAAGATGCCCAGTTTATAAAACCGTTATACTTTCCTAAAAATTCAAGCTGCGGAAACGGAATGGCCCAAATCAAACCGAAAATACTGAATACAATTAGCGGAACGCAGATCCAATGAATTAATTCATTGGTATGGTTCTGATGACTCTCTGAGTATTTATCAAAATAAGTATCAACCTTGCGGACTTCCTTTTTTTTGGTCATAAGCTAAATTAAGAAAAAGTATTACGTTGAAAATAAAAAATCCGCATCCCAATTAAAAATCAGAATGCGGATTGAAAATTAAATATTATTTAGCGTAGGCAACAGATCTTGTTTCCCGGATTACGGTTACCTTAATCTGACCCGGATAAGTCATTTCAGTTTGAATACGATTAGAAATATCTGCAGCTAAAATTTCTGAAGCTGAATCCGAGATACGCTCGCTTTCTACAACTACACGTAATTCTCTACCAGCCTGAATAGCAAAAGTTTTCTCTACGCCTGGATAAGACAAAGCAAGCGACTCAAGATCTTTTAATCGTTTGATATAACTTTCTACAACTTCTCGGCGTGCTCCCGGTCTGGCGCCTGATATAGCATCACAAGCCTGAATAATCGGCGAGATCATAGAAGTCATTTCAATCTCGTCATGGTGAGCACCAATTGCGTTGCAAACTTCAGGATGCTCCTTATACTTTTCGGCTAATTGCATTCCTAAAATTGCGTGTGGTAATTCCGGATTATCATCCGGCACTTTACCAATATCGTGCAAAAGTCCGGCACGTTTAGCAAGCTTAACATTCAATCCTAATTCTGCTGCCATAGTTGCACAGAAATTAGCAACTTCTCTGCTATGCTGCAATAAATTTTGTCCATAAGAAGAGCGGTAGCGCATACGACCAACCATTCTGATCAGTTCCGGATGCAGACCGTGGATTCCAAGATCAATTACGGTACGTTCTCCAATTTCAACAATTTCGTCTTCAATCTGCTTTTTGGTTTTAGCAACAACTTCTTCAATCCTTGCGGGATGAATCCGTCCATCTGTTACTAAACGATGCAACGCCAAACGGGCAATTTCTCGTCTAACCGGATCAAATCCTGACAAGATGATCGCTTCAGGAGTATCATCTACAATAATTTCAATTCCTGTTGCTGCTTCCAACGCACGAATGTTTCGTCCTTCGCGACCAATTACTCTGCCTTTAATTTCATCACTTTCAATGTTGAAGATAGAAACTGTGTTTTCTATGGCACTTTCTGTGGCTGTACGCTGAATGGTTTGAATAACCACTTTTTTAGCCTCTTTGCTGGCCGTTAATTTAGCTTCGTCAACAATGTCTTTAATTTGGCTCATTGCTTTGGTACGGGCTTCCTCACGTAAGGAATCAACTAATTGATTTTTCGCCTCTTCGGCGGATAAACCGGCTATAGATTCTAGTTGTGTAATATGTTGATTTTTGATGGCATCAACTTCTAGTTGTTTTTTCTGAGCAATTTCTGTTTGTTTTTCCAGATTCTGACGGGCATTATCCACTTCCTGCTCCTTACGATTCATGTTTTCGAGCTTCTGGTTTATAGACTGCTCTTTTTGTTTAACCGTGTTCTCTCGCTGATTGATCGTGTTGTTCTTGCTTTGGATATCCTGCTCATGTTCTGATTTTAGTTTCAGAAAATGGTCTTTTGCTTCTAAAAGCTTCTCTTTTCGTACTATTTCAGCCTTAGACTCTGCGTCTTTAAGTATTTTTTTAACTTTATTCTGAGCAGCAATTTCCTGCCCTCTAAGCAGCTTACGAAGCAGAAATCTCCCGATTACCACTCCTACTGCCAGTCCTATTAAAATGTAGAGTATTATTTCCATAATTGTTTATATATAAAAAAACCGCAACTAAATCATAAATTTCATGTATTGTAAAGCTTTTCAATCACGATTTGAGTTTAGAGGATTATCCCGTTCCTCGGAATAAACCAATCTAAGCCCACATAATATTGAAGCGTTAAGCTTAAAATAGTGAAATCTAATAATTTAGCTGCGGCTAAATCTTAGGCTCTAAATAAAGAACGATGCTATTTGGCGAAAAAATCAGTTAACAACTGGTCTAGCTGCTCTACTTTTTCTGCTACTTCTGTGTCTTCATGCATTACCTTTTTTTCTGCTTTCAGCGTTGCTGTAGCATAATGTAATACACACATTGATAACAAATCCTGTTTATCTCTAACGGCGTAATTATCCTGATATTCTTTTACGCGATCATTGATCAGTTTAGCTGCCCTACGTATAACTTCCTCTTCTTCCATGTTTACCTTTAAAGGATAAACTCTGTCAGCAATATTTATTTTTATGGAGATTTCTCCCATTTGAGCTTGGTTCACTATCGCATTACTTTTTAAGCAACACAATACACTTATCTATTTCGCGTACAAATTCGCTAATTTTTTGCTTTATGTCAAGACTTTTTTCATTAGCACCCAATTCCGGTGTGTTCATTCCTTCCAGCGAACGTGCCATTGTTAAAATTCTGAGCTTTTCTTCTACCTCAGAAGCTTTGTTTTTACTGGCATCTACCGCAACTTTAAGCGATTGATTTTCCAGCTTCAATAAGTCATTTTCTTCCTGTAAAGCAGCACACAAGTCTAAAAGTCTCGATGTTTTTTCAACTACCTTATGTAACTGGTCTGCTAACTGGCTCATTTATTTTATTTGTAGTCTAAAAATTTCAGAAAATTTTCTGTTCAAAAATAATTTTATGAAGAATTTATTTTCTGATCTCTGCTCCTGCTTCTTTTTCGAAATTAAGAATTAATTTTTGCATGATTCCTTCAATCTGTTTGTCGGTCAAAGTTTTCTCTTCATCCTGAAGAATAAAACTCAATGCGTATGATTTTTTTCCCTCCGGAAGTTTATCACCCTCATAGACATCAAACACATTTACTTCTTTCAAAATATTCTTTTCAGTTTTCTGAGCGATATGTTTCAAACGGTTAAACGTAACATCCTGATTTAACAACATAGAAAGATCTCTGCGCACTGCCGGGAATTTAGAAACTTCGCGGTAGCTGATCTTATTGTTACGGATGGATTTTAAAACCAAATCCCAGTCAAAATCAGCATAATAAACTTCCGTAGAAATATCCAGCTTTTTTAATGCGGCTTTTGATACCATTCCAAAGTCAACAACAGATTTATCGCCTTTGCGATAACTCAAACCTGATTTTAAATTATTCAGCTCAGAATCAAACGGAATTAAACCTTTAATATTTAAGCGGGAAACGATCTGGTCAACCGCCGATTTTAAATTATAAAAACTTGATTTCTGATCTTTAGAATTCCAGTTTTCGCTATCGCGATTTCCCGTTAGGAAAATGGCTAAGCGTTGATTTTCTTTATAGCCCTCGTCTTTTGTTTTATACGTTTTGCCGAACTCATATAATTTCAAATCTGCCTTTCGGCGATTTTGGTTGTAGGCAATTGCCTCTAATCCGGAGAATAACAGACTTTGGCGCATCACATCTAAATCTGTGCTTAAAGGATTTAAAATCTTAACAGCGTGCTCCAGATCATCAGAATAGGATGATTTAGTCAACGAATTAGAAAGTATTTCGTTAAATCCGTTGTTACTCAAAAAATCTGCTACCTGATTTTGTATAATTTCCCGATCCGGTTTTTCACCGTAATTTAAAGAAGCTTTTATCTGTGTTGGAATTTCAATATTATTATATCCGTGGATCCGAAGAATTTCTTCAATTATATCAACCTCGCGTGTAACGTCAACTTTAAATGCCGGAACTTCAAGCGACAATCCACTATCCGTTTCATTCACAATTTCAATTCCTAACCCGGTTAATATCTTTTTAATTTCATCATGCGGAATTGCTTTACCAATTAACCGGTCTGCATTTTTGTATTCAAAATTGACAGAAAATGGCTTGGTAGGCTTAGGATAAAAATCTGAAATGGCCGAAGAAACATGTCCGCCTGCAACTTCTTTTATCAGCATTGCAGCTCTTTTCAGCGCAAAAACGGTCATATCCGGATCTGTTCCCCGCTCAAATCTAAACGAAGCATCGGTTTTTAAACCAAATCTTTTAGAGGTTTTACGAATAGAAACCGGGTTGAACCAAGCACTTTCTAAAAATATGGAGGTCGTATTTTCATCTACTCCCGAACCTGTTCCACCAAAACTCCGGCAATACACATTGGTTTTTGGGCATTGCAAATCATCAGATCTTCTGAAGAAAGTTTGCGTTCTACTCCATCTAATGTGGTAAAGAAAGTTTTTTCTTCGTAGTTTTTAACAATCACTTTTCCGCCTGTTATTGCCGCAGCGTTGAAAGCATGTAAAGGCTGACCTAGATCATGCAAAATGTAATTGGTCACATCCACAATGTTGTTGATTGGTCTAATTCCAATAACATTTAGTTTATCTTTCAGCCATTCAGGCGATTCCTGAACTTTGATATCGCTGATTGTTAATGAAGAATACCGCGGACAAGCCTGTTCGTCTTCTACCAATACAGGAATA
>JBBRCI010000085.1:0-11713 GCA_038204935.1 Sphingobacteriales bacterium
GGTCCATCTGATCCCGGTTTTATATCCCCGTTTGCCGAATAAGTTAATGCGCCGGAAACTTTGCCGCTTTGCATCTCCGGATCAAACGGAAAGAATGCCATATTAATGTTGTTCATTTCATGTTCCTGCATGCTTATTTCCAGAATGTCTTCATAGAACTTTTTAGCTCTCTTCATATCGTTAACCGGAATTTCAAACCAGTTTAACGCATTTGTTTTTTCACCGATCTTTTCCATAATGATGTGTTTTAGATTTAAATTTACTAATAATTAAAATTGCCATCCAGAGAAATATTAGTGCAACAAAATTATTTCAAAGGTTATCCGTAATAATATTTCATCGCTTCTGCGGTGTGATATTTCTTCAGAAATCCCATTTTGCCAATTTCATAACTTTCATGCTGAGTTAAAAAAGTAAGTGTGCCCGCATGATTTGACAACCTGGAAAAATAAATTGCATGCATAAAATTTATACTTGATTTTATAAATGTGACAATAGTCACCATTAACTGTTCAAATGTTTTTCAAATTTGTTTTCGGTTAAGCAGCAGAAAATTATTCGGATAAGATTTTAACGGGAAATTTTCAGAGTGACAATTGTCACTAATAAAACTGTAAGTGAAACGGATATTTGAACTAAAAAAAAAGATATGTTAATGATCGAGCAAATTTATACAGGATGTTTAGCGCAAGGTGCGTATTATATCCAGTCGGGCAATGAGGTCGCAATTATAGACCCGTTGCGTGAAGTTAGTCCTTACATCGCCAAGGCTGAAGCTTCCGGTGCAAAAATTAAATATGTTTTTGAAACGCACTTTCATGCTGATTTTGTTTCAGGCCACATAGATCTTTCGCATCAAACGGGTGCCCCAATAGTTTTCGGTCCAAATGCCGATCCGACCTTTTACGCATATATTGCAAAGGATCAGGAGGTATTTAAATTAGGTAATGTGAGTATTAAGGTGTTACACACACCCGGTCATACTATGGAATCTACCTCTTACTTATTATCAGATGAGAATGGAAAAGATGTAGCCTTATTTTCTGGTGATACTTTATTTATTGGCGATGTTGGTCGTCCGGATCTGGCTCAAAAAGCAACTTCATTAACCAAGGAAGACCTTGCAGGTATATTATTTGATTCGCTTCGCGAGAAAATTATGCCTTTGAATGATGACATTACCGTTTATCCGGCACATGGTGCAGGTTCTGCATGCGGTAAAAATATGAGTAAAGAAACAACAGACACTTTGGGAAACCAGAAAAAAACTAATTATGCTTTGCGGGCTGATATGACCAAAGAGGAATTTATAGAAGAAGTAACAAATGGATTGAGCTCGCCACCGGCATATTTTCCTATAAATGTGAAGATGAATAAAGAAGGTTATGATAGTTTCGAATCCATTTTAGAAAAAGGAACTCAGGCTTTTGATGCCGAAGCTTTTGAATTGGTTGCTAACGAAACCGGAGCCGTATTGCTTGATACACGTGATCCTCAGGTTTTCGCGAAAGCATTTATTCCAAATTCAATTAATATTGGAATTGACGGAAATTTTGCGCCATGGGTTGGTTCTTTAATTCCGGATATTGAACAAAAGATTTTGATCATTGCTGATGAAGGTCGCGAGGAAGAAGTTGTTACACGACTTGCACGTGTTGGGTTTGACTATTCCATTGGCTATTTAAAAGGCGGGATAAAAGCCTGGATCGAGGCTGGAAAAGATACAGATCACATTGAATCTATCGATTCTGAAGAACTTAAAAAGAGAATGAAATCCGGCGAAAAGGTTCAGATTCTGGATGTCCGGAAAGAAAACGAATTTCAGTCTGAACATTTGTTAGATGCAAAGAACACTCCATTAGATTATATCAATGAGAGTATGGCACAAATTGATACTGATAAAACTTATTACGTTCATTGCGCCGGTGGTTATCGCTCCATGATTTTCAACTCAATTTTAAGAGCAAGAGGATTTAATAATCTGATTGATGTTAAAGGCGGATTTAAAGCATTGAAAGAATCAGAAAAATTCGAACTTACAGCTTTCGTTTGTCCGAGCACTTTGAAATAAAATATAAATCCTCCGGTTTCCCGGAGGATTTTTGAGAAATTTGGACGTTAAGAGGAATTGGACTAATAACTATTCTTATAGCTCTTTAATATATTTCGGGATGTATTGTCAGCCTGTTAAGCAAACGTCAACATCCTTGAATCATCAAAAAGTAAGTTATTTAGACTTACGGATTCTTTCCGCTTCTTCCAAATTACCATCTTCAACTCTGGCCTTAACAATATATTTCGTATTTTCCAGATTTACTACCCAAATATCTCTGTTATCTTGCTTAACATTAAAACCCACAAGTACAGAATAATCAGAGTATTTTGATTTTACCAGACTCAATACCGCTTCAGGAATATCTTTTTCAAAGCCATAAGCTATCTGATAAATCATATTTCCGTTCTTTTTAAAAGCGGCCTGGTTTTTCATATCATTGGTTAAAAACTTAACCAGGTAATTTTTATTGATTTTATACCAGGCTGGGTCTTCCGCATCTTTAAATGTAGTTTGAAAAGCTTCATCAACTTTTGAAGGAACATTTGCAGCAGTAACCGTTACTTCCGGCAATAAAATCTGGGCCTTTAAATTTAAAGCCATCAGGGAGAGGAATAATACCCCTACAGAAAAACAAATGATTTTTTTCATGACATTAATTTTTGATTGTGATTAAAATTGAATTTTATTTAACATGATATTAAATTCTTGCGTTTAAAAACCAGTAAATAAATCCTTTAATAAGGGAAACAGCAGAAAAGACAATTAAGGAATATCTAAGAAAAAGACGCTTGTAAAATAGTTTCAGGATTTTTTACAGCAAATATTTATTGTGTGGCAAGTGAATTTTTTGAGATTTAAAATAAAAAATTAAAAATTTTTTCTTTTATATAAAAACGTTCAACTTGCAGCCCGGTTGGCTTTAGATATACTTTCAGGCTGACTAACATAAATTTAATACAAAACATCAATAAGCAGCAACATTATATGAAAATATATTTCAGGTTATTTCTTTTAAGCTCCCTTACATATCTATCCGCTTGTACATCTGTTTATCTTCCAAACGTTCCAGATTCTCCAATGTTAACAAAAGCAGGTGAATTTCATGCTGCCGGTCACATTTCATTAAAAGGAAATATTAGTGTAAATACCGCTTTCGCGATAAGCGATCATATCGGAATAATTGCAAGTGGCTCTACTATAGACAACAACAAACTTCATAAAGAATTTGAGCAGAATTTACTGGAAGCAGGTGCCGGATATTTCAGCACATTTAAATCTGATAAAACCAGGATACTGGAAGTTTATGGCGGTTACGGAAAAGGAAGTACAGATCGTATGAGAAAAGATCGTACAGATGCAGGGGTTTTATTTTATGATCGTCAGGAAACCAAATTCAGTAAATATTTTGTGCAGGTAAACTACAGTTCTAAGGATAAAAAAACCTTGAAATTGTTTGGCGCATCCTATCCTTTAACCTATGGAACGGTTTTACGGGCAAGCTACATAAACATGGATGAGTTTTTTAGAAGTGGAATAAGTCAGCCCACAGAGGATAATATTTTTCTGGAACCCGTATTTTTTACACGTATGGCATTAAATGATGTTTTACAATTACAATATACCAGCGGTAGTAATTTTGGCTTAAAAAACCGTAAATATTTAACCGCCGGAAACTCTGTTTTCAGTGTTGGCTTAATTCTTAATCTGGGCCGAAATTAAAATGTATTATTTGCTGTCAAAAGTAATGGTGTATGTTGTAGATCCATTTTACTGGATTCTGCTATTTTTAGTACTCCATTTCATTACCAAAAACAAGAAATTTAAAAAACGGTATCTGATTACGGCCCTTGTTTTGTTCTTGATTTTCAGCAATAAGATTTTGTTTAGCCAGTTTGCTAATTACTGGGATATAGAAAAATCAGAATTAGAAACCAACAAGACCTACAGTTGCGCCATTGTCCTTGGCGGGATGGCATCAGAAAATAAAGACTCAAAAGGTTTTTTCAATGGCTCTGCCGATAGATTTATTCAGGCACTTAAATTAAAGCAAACCGGCAAAGTTGATCATCTGCTTATTTCAGGTGGAAATAATAAATTAAACCCCGGTTCATTTATAGAAAGCGAATTTGTTATTAATGAACTTAAAACTCTCCATGTCCCCGATTCAGCCCTGCTTATAGAAACAAAATCTCGTAATACTCAAGAAAATGCCACTTTAACTAAAGCAACATTAGAAGGGAAAAAGCTGCCGCCTCCGTATGTTCTGGTAACTTCTGCTTTCCATATGCGCAGAGCGCTTTTAACATTTAAAAAAGCCGGCGTTCCGGTTCTGGCCTATCCAGGTAATTTTACTACTGGCAAAGGCAATATTACATTTGATTATTTTATTCCAAGCCTGGAACCACTGGGTGGCTGGGCAAGGTATCTTAAAGAAGTTGCTGCGTACAGTTTTTTGAAGTTAAAGTCCTAGGTAAATTTTCCTCTCCGATTTTCACCGAAGAAATTCTGCCACTTACCGAAATGATCTGGCTGCCCGCCATTTTAGCATTGTACTGCCTTGTTTCTTCATCTACATTTGATTCAACAAACAAACAAAAATCAGATATTATGAAAACTTTAAAATTAATTAGCGCAGCATTATTAGTAGTTATTTCATCTTCAGCTTTCGCTGATGGAATTTCAAAATCAAATCTTAAAAATGGAAGTTCTATCAAATCTCCAGAGATGAACTGGGGAAACCCGGAAGATGTAAATTCAGAGTCAGTAAAAACGTTAAAATTCATAAACTTTCCTTCACCGGTAATGGAATGGGGAAATCCTGAAGACGTAAATAACGAAACTGTAGAAGATTTAAAAAATGAAAGTTTAACTATTTCTGAACCATCTATGGAATGGGGAAATCCGGATGATGTAAATTCAGCTAATGTTGAAGCATTAAAATCTTTGTAAAATTTAAATCATAATTTGCGAAGACAAAGCCAAAAAACAGACTTTACAAAGTGTGTAAAGTACACATACTTATTTTAAAGCCTATTTGTTTGAAAACAAGTAGTATAGCAGGGAAAAATAACATACTTTTACAAATTATTTTTTGAAAAAAGTATAAATTCCTGCATGAGTTCAATTGCTATATCTTATCCATATTCGCCAAAATATCTGAGGATAACAGTAGGCTTAATGTTTTTCCTAACCGGCTTGTGTTTTGCAAGCTGGGCATCCAGAATTGCTACCATACAACAAGAATTAAATTTATCTGAAGCTGCTTTAGGTGGAATTCTTTTTTCACTTCCCCTTGGCCTGATGGTTTCTTTACCCATTTCGGGCTGGCTTATTTCCGTCATCGGTAGTCGCAAATTATTGATCATTTCTCTGATTTCTTACAGCATTGCCTTACTCAGTCTGGGTTTAGCCAGCAATATCTATTTCCTAATTAGTTTTCTGTTTCTCTTTGGCTTTTTCAGTAATGGTGTAAATATTTCCATAAATACACAAGCCGTAATGGTAGAGAAAATTTACGGCCGTCCAATTATGGCTTCTTTTCATGGGCTGTGGAGCCTGGCCGGTTTTACGGGTGCTGTTATCGGAACTTTCATGATCGGCAACAATATTATGCCTTTCCAGCACTTCTTAGTAATTATGTGTATTATTATGATCCTGGTTCTTTTCAGTTTTAAATACTTACAACAGGATAATGGCGTTCCTGCCGGACAGCCAATTTTTGTACGCCCGGATAAATCTTTAATGAGTTTAGGATTAATTGCCTTTTGCTCATTAATATGCGAAGGTGCCATGTTTGACTGGAGTGTGGTTTATTTTAAAAAAGTGGTTTTGGCAGAAGGTGCATGGATGGGTGCTGGATATACCGCTTTCATGGGCACAATGGCTTTGGGAAGATTTGTAGCTGATGGATTTTCGGGTCGGTTTGGTATTAAAAGAACTTTACAAATAAGCGGAGCATTAACCGCCATTGGCTTAATGACAGCCGTATTATTTCCAAATTTAATTACGGCTATTGCCGGATTCTTATTGGTAGGAATTGGAGTCTCCTCTGTAATCCCTTTAGTTTACAGCGCTGCCGGACGTTCTAAAGTTATGTCGCCGGGTGTTGCTCTTGCAGCAGTTTCTACAATTGGATTCCTCGGTTTTTTGCTGGGTCCGCCATTAATTGGATTGGTTGCGGGTATCAGCAGTTTACGGGTTTCTTTCAGCATTATGGCGTTAATGGGCTTCGCGGTTATACTGGTTTCATCACGAACTAAGTTTTAAAATTTCATTTTTAAACTTATTCATCTGTTAATCAAACTTCCGGTAAACGCTAAATTACTAATCGGAGAAAATTATATTAAAAATTAACCGAGTGTTTTCGGTCACTTACCGAGTTGTTTGTGTTGCCCGCCTAAAGTGCATTGCCCTGCGTTTGTTTGCTTTTTACATTTGATCATACAAATTAAAAAACTCAAAAAACAACGTCATGAAAACTTTAAAATCACTTATCGCAGCACTGTTAATTTTAACTTCATATAACTCATTTGCAGACGGTCGTCCTGCTAACGAGGATTTAAAACACAGTAAATTTGCCAATGTATTATTCCCGCAATACAACGTTAATTTTGCAGATCCAATGGATGTTTTTTCTTCAAATGTCGAAACTTTGAAAAACGTTAATTCCGCAAAACCAAACGTTGATATTGCAAATGCTTTTATTTCGAATGAAATTTCTGATAACATCAATTCTGAATCTGAAAAAATCTTAACCATAGCTTTACCTGAAATGGTTTGGGGAAATCCAGAGGATGTTAATTCTGAAGCCGTTATATCTTTAAAATTTATCAACTATCCAATGCCTGAAATGATTTGGGGAAATGCTGATGATGTAAAACTTGAATCTATTAATTTCCTGAAGCTGATGAACTTAAATGCGCCTGAAATGGTTTGGGGAAATCCGGAAGATGTTAATTCAAACACCATAGAAGGATTAAGGTATGTTCAAATCGCTTCACCGGAAATGAACTGGGGAAGTCCGGAAGATGTTAATTTACCATCAATAGAATCATTAAAGAATTTGAACTAAACCAGCATTTATGAATATTGAAATAGCTTAAAAGGCTTCGTCGATAGATGAAGCCTTTTTTATTTATATCTTAATAAATCAACCAGTTTTACGGTTGTATAAACTCTGGCTTATTGCCTAAAATCGTATCCAGCTTATCCATAATTTTATCTGTAAGTAAAGGCACAACCTCCAAAGCGGTCAAATTTTCTTTTAACTGAGAAGTTTTAGAAGCTCCTAAAATAACGGTGCTCACATTTTTATTTTTCAGGCACCAGCCTAAAGCAAGTTTAACCATTGAAATATTAAGCTTATCGGCAACTTCCTGAACCTTTTTAATTTTCTTAAGATTATCTTCAAGCAGCCATCTGTCTTTTAACCAGCTTAAATTTTCACGGTTTAAACGGTCATCTTTCGGATTGCTGTCGTTGTATTTCCCTGATAAAAATCCGGATGCCAGTGGGCTCCAGGTAGTTGTTCCCAAACCAAAATCCCTAAACAGTAAAAGAAATTCCTTCTCCATTTTATCACGCCAGAACATATTGTATTGAGGTTGCTCCATAGTTGGAGGCACTAAATGGTTTTTCTCAGCAAAATAAAATGCCTGCATAATTTGCGAGGCGCTCCATTCTGAAGTTCCCCAATACAAAATTTTCCCCTGCATCACCATTTGGTGCATAGCCCAAACAGTTTCTTCAATAGGCGTACTTTCATCCGGACGGTGACAGTATAAAAGATCCAGATGATCTAACTGAAATCGTTTTAACGCATTATTGGTCCCTTCAAAAAGATGTTTCCTGGAAAGTCCTATCATATTTGGCTTTTTCTCTTCGGCACCAAAATAAATTTTACTTGATACGATGTAAGAACTGCGGTCCCAGTTTTTCTTTTTCAGGATCTTGCCCATCGTTATTTCTGATTTCCCTTCCGCATATCCTTCTGAATTGTCGAAAAAATTAACACCGGCGTCATACGCGATGTCCATCAATTCTTCGGCAACTTTATCTTCAATCTGGTTGCCAAATGTAAGCCAGCTTCCCAAAGAGAGGGCACTAACTTTTAATCCTGATTTTCCTAAATTTCTGTATTCCATATCTGATTGTATTGCGTATAATCTCCAACTTGTAGAATTAAAATATGTTTGAAACCAAATTATTAAAAAAGATCCGGACAAAATTTAAAAAGCTGTCTTAAATGTGCAGAATTATTTAAATTGGAAGCGATGATTTTACAGCATTCTCAAATCGCCAAAACATAATATGCAGTTAACTCAATTGGATATTAAAGGCTTTAAAAGCTTTGGAGATAAAATTACGATCAATTTTAATGATGGCGTAACAGCTATCGTTGGGCCAAACGGCTGTGGAAAATCAAACGTGGTTGACGCAATACGCTGGGTTTTGGGCGAGCAAAGTACCCGAATGCTTCGTTCAGAAAAAATGGAAAACATTATTTTTAACGGCACAAAAACCAGAAAACCATCCAATCTTGCAGAAGTGTCTCTAACGTTTGATAATACCCGCAATATTTTACCAACGGAGTTTTCTCAGGTTACGCTTACGCGAAAATTATATAGAAGCGGAGAAAGCGAATACCGCTTAAATGATGTTCAATGCCGCTTAAAAGATATTACAGATCTGTTTCTGGATACGGGAATTGGCTCTGATTCTTACTCCATTATTGAACTGAAAATGATTGATGAGATCATTGCCAATAAGGAAGGCTCCAGACGAAATTTATTTGAAGAAGCATCCGGAATATCCAAATATAAACTTCGCAAAAAGCAAACATTAAGTAAGTTAAAAGATACCGAGGCAGATTTAAGTCGTGTGGAAGATTTGCTTTTCGAAATTGAAAAAAACCTGAAAACCTTAGAAAATCAGGCAAAAAAAGCAGAACGGTATTATAAACTTAAAGAACAATATAAAGCCTCAAGTCTTTCACTTGCCTCGCACCGGATTGCTGGCTTCCGCAATTCATTAAAGCAAATTGAAGAGCAGGAACAAATTCAGGAAATTGATAAAACGGCTTTATTTGCTTCAATTGAGAAGTTTGAAGCCAGCATTCAGCAGCAAAAGCTTGACAATCTGAACAAAGAAAAAAATCTCTCCACACAACAAAAATCAACCAATGAGTTTGTTGGCAAAATTAGAGCTTATGAAAGTGAGAAGAAATTAAAGAACGAGCAACTCCGATATCTGGAAGAAAAAAAATCCCGCCTGACGGAAGAACTTGAAAAAGATAAAAATCAGTTAAACCATGTTTTTTATAATCAAAAACGTTTAAGCGAAGAGCATTTTCAGGAAGCAGAAAATCTTGAAAGAACAAAGGCTCTGCTGGAAGTTCAAAAGCAGGAAATGCAGGAATTACGTTTGCAGCAGCAAAGTTCTAAGGCGGTATTGGATGCACAATCACGGGAAAGTAACGATCTGCAAAATCAGCTTCACCAGCTTGAAAAAGATTCTGCGGTTCTGGCTATTCAGAAAGATGCACTTTTGCAGGAAATTAACCGAAATGTTGCGGATGCCGAGTTAAAAGAAACCGAGCTTGGAGAATTTAACAAAGCTTTGGTCAGGCTGGAACTGACTTTAGAAACCCAGCAAAGCGAGTTTAAATTGAATTCTGAATTTGAAGATGAACTCCAAAACAGAATAAACCAAAGCACAGAACTGCTTGCTTTACAAAAAGATCAGCTGAACCAGGAAAACCGAAAACTGGATGCAAAGCAAAACGAATATAACTTAACCAAATCTATGGTTGACAACCTTGAAGGTTTTCCGGAATCTATTCGCTTTTTAAAAAAGAATACCAACTGGGCCAAAAATGCTCCGCTATTATCCGATATACTTTTCTGTAAAGAAGAATTTAGGATAGCGATTGAGAATTACCTGGAACCGGTGATGAATCATTACGTGGTAGAAACCCAGGCTGAAGCTATTCAGGCCATAAAATTATTAAGTGACTCTGCTAAAGGAAGAGCAAATTTTTTCATTTTAGATGCGCTTAATACCAATGCAAAACAGGCTGTTATAAAAACGGAAAGCAAAAAACTGATACCCGCTTTAGAGATTATCGAGGTTGACAAAAAGTTTGAAAACCTTTGCGGGATGCTGTTAAACAATGTTTACATTTTGCATAATGATGAAGAAGAAGAGTTAAATACCAAACTTCCGGATGAGCGAATTGTGATACTGAGTGGTAGCGGTAAATTCTCAAAAACCAGAATTGGAATGGCTGGTGGTTCTGTGGGTTTATTTGAAGGTAAACGGATTGGCAGGGCTAAAAATTTGGAGAATTTATCCAAAGAAATTAAATCTATTAGCAGTTTAATTATCAAATTAAAATCTTCTATTGAAGAAGAAAATGAGAAAATACTTTCTTTTAAATCTTCGTCTAAAAAGCAAGAACTTGTGCTGGCTCAGCAAAATATAAATCAGGTTAACAATGAATTAACTACCGTGAGAACCAGGCATGAACAATATGAAGCTTTTATTAAAAATTCACAAACCAGAAAACAGGATATCGAGCAAAAAATTCAATCGATAAGTACAGAAATATTAGAAGCTGAACCGAAATTAGCCAAGCTCAAAACTCAAAAACAAATAAAATCTGAGTTATTAATTGATTTGCAATTAGCTTATCAGGAACTTACAGAATTGGTTGCTGAGAAAAGCAATCAGTTTAATCAGGATAATATTCGCTTTCATCAGCAGCAGAATAAAGTTTCCGGAATTGAAAAGGATCAGGAATATCGCGAAAGCCAGCAGCAGAATCTGGAAAAGCGAATCGCATTGAACAGTTCAGAGTTGGAAAAGATCTTAACGGATATACAATCTACTTTAAAGCATGTAGATCATTCTGATGACGACCTTTTAGCAATGTACCAACAAAAAGAGGAGCTGGAAAAAGGATTAAAAGATCTGGAAGAAGAGTATTATGCACACCGCTCCGCAATCACCGAACTGGAGAATGAATTGAATCTAATCAGAAGAAAAAAGGATAATTCTGAATTGATCAGTAACGAATTAAAAGACCGGAAAAACAATTTAAAACTCGAATTGAATGCTCTTAAAGAAAGATTGAGCGTTGAATTTTCTGTAGAAATATCTGATCTTCTGGACTCTGACGTGAATGAAGAGATTGAATCAGAAGACGATCTGCGCATCAAAACTGAAAAAATAAAGAAACAACTGGAAGATTTTGGAGCCATAAATCCCATGGCAATGGAAGCTTACCGCGAAATGAATGAACGTTACAACTTTATTCAAACTCAGAAAAAAGACCTGAATGACGCAAAAATTTCATTAATGCAAACCATCAAAGAAATTGATGATACGGCGAGAGAAAAATTTATGGATGCTTTTATCAAAGTAAGAGAAAGTTTTATTGAAGTTTTTAGATCCTTATTTAACGAAGAAGACAGTTGCGATCTGGTTTTGAGTGATCCGGACAGTCCGCTGGAATCTGAAATAGAAATACTGGCAAGACCAAAAGGCAAGCGACCTTTATCTATCAATCAATTATCAGGGGGCGAAAAAACTTTGACAGCTACTGCCCTGCTTTTTTCTCTCTATCTGTTAAAACCTGCCCCGTTTTGTATTTTTGAT
>JBBRCI010000086.1:0-11295 GCA_038204935.1 Sphingobacteriales bacterium
AAGGAACGTTAAACGACTGTATTCCACTTAATTTAAACCTTCGTTGTGCCAGTCAGGTTTTATATGAGATCAAAAGTTTCGAAGCAGAAAATCCGGCTCGTTTATACAAAGAAATTTTAGAAATTGCCTGGGAAGAACTGATTGACTTTACGGGATATTTTTCTGTTACCTCTAACGTAGATAACGAAACTATCACCACACCTTTATTTGCCAATTTAAAGGTAAAAGATGCAATTGTTGATCGTATCAAAGAAAAAAAAGGCATTCGTCCTAATTCAGGTTCGGATGGTAATAAAGCCGTGATTAATTTATTCTGGAAAGAAAATAACGCCAGCATTTTCATCGATACCTCCGGCGAAACTCTGGCAAAACATGGTTACCGTAAAATTCCCGGAAAAGCGCCGATGTTAGAAGCTTTGGCTTGCGGAACAATTATGGCCACTAAATGGGATCGTAAAAGCCCTTTTGTAGTGCCTATGTGCGGATCCGGAACTTTGGCTATTGAAGCGGCTTTACTGGCTACAGATAAATCGCCTGGATTATTCCGTATGAATTACGGCTTTATGCATATTTTAGGATACGAAGAAGAAGTGTTTTTTGAAGAACGCCGTAAGCTAAAAGAGAAAGCTAAAAAAACTATAGATTTTAAAATCGTTGCCACGGATATTTCTGAAGATGCCGTAAATATCTCGCAGCAAAATGCACGTACAGCCGGAGTTGATCTGTTGATTGATTTCCAGGTTTGTGATTTTGCGGACACCGAAGTTCCCGAAGGACCGGGAGTTGTTATGTTTAATCCGGAATACGGCGAACGTTTAGGCGTTCACTCTAAACTGGAAGCAACCTATAAACGTATGGGCGACTTTATGAAATCAGAATGCAAAGGTTATTCTGGATATATATTTACAGGAAACCCGGATCTGGCAAAAAAGATTGGCTTAAAAGCCAACAGAAGAATCGAATTTTATAATGGTAAATTAGATTGCCGGATGCTTGAATACGAATTGTACGAAGGCAGCAAACGCGAACCGAAAACTAATGAGTAGTCAATTAATCTCGGCAACAGAAACTTTTGTCAAACAAGAATTAGCGGGTGCAGAGGCTGGTCACGACTGGTGGCATATTGAAAGGGTTTGGAACAATGCCAAACTTATAAATGCAACCGAACTGGCCAACAAGCTGGTTGTAGAGCTTGCTGCTTTGCTTCATGATATTGCAGACAGCAAATTCCATAATGGAGATGAAGAAATCGGTCCCAAAAAAGCGGGAGAATTTTTGAGATCATTAAATATCAATGATGATGTGATAGAACATGTCCAGCAAATTATCCGGAACATGTCTTTTAAAGCCAGTTTTGGAAAAATTAAATTTCACTCTAAAGAACTGGAAGTTGTGCAGGACGCTGACCGTTTGGATGCCATTGGTGCCATTGGAATTGCCAGAGCATTTACTTACGGCGGTTTTAAAAACAGAGAAATTTATAATCCGGAGATTGCGCCTAATCTGAAAATGAGCAAAGAAGAATATAAAAATTCTGAAGCGCCTACGATTAATCATTTTTACGAAAAACTACTTCTGTTAAAAGATAAAATGAATACAGAAACCGGTCGCAAAATAGCCGGAGAGCGTCATCATTTTATGGAAAAATATCTCGAACAATTTAAAAACGAATGGAATGGAAAACGCTGATCAATTTAATTATTTCGCTTACGCGAGTAATCTAAAAACCTCCATTTTGGAAGAAAGAATTTCAGATAAAATTTCAGACAAAATCAATGGCCGCCTACTTGATTATGGTTTTCGGTTTAACCGAAAAAATTCTGACGGAAGTGCACGTGCAAATATTATCGAATCTGAATCTGAGGATGTTTTTGGCGTAGTTTTTCAAATTGCAAAAAAGCATGAGAACAGTCTTTTAAAAACCGAGCCCGGCTACAAACTGATCGAAGTTAGCATAGAAACTGATGAGGGAAATTTAAAAGCTTTCACTTTTATTTCTGATGCAGATGATGAAGGAATTTCACCAACCAAAGAATATTTAAACAGCATTTTATCGGGAGCAAAAGAACATAAGCTGCCTGAAGAATACGTTGATTTTATAAAAGAACTGGCTAAATAAATTATCAAAGTTTGATTTAATTGAAAAAATCAATCGAAATAAATATTGTATTTTTATAAATCAGCAATTTTTTATCAATGGAATCACTCATTATTCATCCTAAATCTGAAGAGCAAATAAATTTATTTGAACAAATGGCTAAGGCTTTAAAAATTCCTTTTGAAAAGAAAAATTTGAGTGAAAGTCCATATTCGCCTGAGTTTGTTCAAAAAGTTAAAAAAGCTGAAACAGAAGCAAAAGCAGGCAAGTCAACCCAAACAAAGCCTTCTGATATATGGAACTTAGGTTAACCGACCAGGCAAAAGAAGACATTCATTATTTTCTAAAATCCGGCCAAACTAAAACCGTTAAGAAAATCGAGCAACTATTAATCGAAATTGAATCTCACCCATTCACAGGAACGGGAAAGCCGGAAGCTTTAAAATATAATCTTACAGGAATGTGGTCCAGAAGAATAAGTAAGGAGCATCGGATTATTTATGAGGTTGTAGGTGAATTAATTTTCATATATTCTGTAAGAGGGCATTATTAAATAAAATTCAAAACCGCAAAATAGATCAGCATCATAAAACCACTTATTAATGTCATTCTCGACATGTTTTTAAAGTTTGCTTCTTTAGGATCTTTGTAAACTTTTATAAACCAGTTTAAAAATATCGCCAAAACCGGAATTACGAAAGCCAGAAAAAGCCAGAAATTATTCATCTGCCTCAAATTGTACCAATAAATAAACATGGATATCCCGGCAAGGACAAAAAGACCAGCTGAAAACCAGAAAGAGCCATTAATTCCTAAAAGCAAACTTAGAGTTTTATCGCCTCTTTTACTGTCCTCTTCATGCTGATATACTTGAGTTAAAGGATAAGAAGCGCCAATCAGGCAGGAACAAATAAATCCCGCAAGGGTGAAATTAAAGTTCCATCCGGCAAACGTATCTAAGCCTGAAATTGCAATATAACTGCTCCAGTAAATACAGGCGCCCTGAAATATAAAAACGATCAAAAAACTGATTACGGGATATTTTTTCAATCTTATTGCCGGATGGCTGTACATTTTAGAAAATAAACCATAAAGTAATACCGCCACAAGCAAGATCCAGCTTACAAGAACCGAAAGAATCAGGGCAATTATATCTAGAAATAAAGAAAAATTATACAAACTTTTATCAACCGGAGGCGGCTTCTCTATCAATGCAATACTGGCTTCATCTTTATCAAAATAACTATTATACCCGTTACTTGCCGGATAAACCAATAGATGCCAAATGACGAAAGTAAGTATTGCATTGAACGCAATAATTTGCGGTGCCTGACTCATAGCAAAAAGAAAAACCGGTAAAAGGAAAAAAGAAAATGCAAAACGCAAATGCAGCAATGCTGAGGACGAAGGAAAAATATTCCTTAAATTCATTTCACTAAAATAGAAAAATTCAATTCTTATTTTGCAGTTTTAAAACAGGATGAAAAATTAGATGTTCAACAAAAATATGAATAGAACTGAAACCCTGTTTTTTTAGTACTTTACTATTACATGATCAGCTGTATAAGTGCGATTGGTACCGCAAACCCAAAATACCGTATTCCGCAACAAGATATTTATAAATTCATGGTTAAGGCTTTTGATCTGGATAAAAATAATGCATCCCGGTTAAAAAAAATTTATGATCATTCGGGTATAGATTTTCGATATTCTGTCATTCCCGATTTTGGGGAAGAAAACAAGGAAAACTATACTTTTTTTAATGATTCGAACAATCTGGAACCTTTTCCAAGTACCCAAAGCCGGCTGCAACTCTACCAAAAAACTGCTGTTGGTGTGGCCACAGAAGCAGCTAAAAACTGTATCAGTTCATTAAGCAAAGATTTAACTTCCGAGATAACGCATTTAATAACCGTTAGCTGTACCGGAATGCATGCTCCGGGAATTGATATTGAATTAGTTGAAAAACTCGGTCTCGACCGCCATGTGGAAAGAACCTGCATCAATTTTATGGGTTGCTACGGTGCTTTAAATGCACTTAAAGTTGCCGATTATATTTGTCGTGCAGATGAAAAAGCCAAAGTTTTAATTGTGTCTGTAGAGCTTTGCACTCTTCACTTTCAAAAAGAAAGCACTCTAGATAATTGGGTGGCAAATTCACTATTTTCTGACGGCGCCGCAGCCGTAATTGTAGAAAGTAATGCAAACCGAACCGGAACGCGTAGTTCATTAATTTTGGATACTTTCTATTCCGAATTTGTCCACGAAGCGAAAAGTGAAATGGGCTGGTATGTGGGCAATGTGGGTTTCGAAATGAAGCTCACTTCTAAAGTATCTAAACTAATTAAAAAACATATTCTTTCAATTTCTGAACGACTTTTAGATAAGGCAGGTTTGGCTTTCGCCGATATCGGCCGTTTTGCTATTCATCCCGGCGGACGGAAAATATTGGAAGCTGCAGAAACGGCTTTGGGGTTCACCTCTGAAGCTAATCAGTTTGGATATGACACTTTGCGTGATTACGGAAATATGTCATCAGCAACTGTTTTATTCGTACTTAAAAAATTATTGGATGATCCGAATGGAATTGAAAATGAAAATATTCTGGGCTTTGCATTTGGTCCGGGATTAACGGTAGAATCTATGATTTTAAGAAGAAACGCTCATGCCTGATTTTTCTGTAAGAAGTACCGAAGAGGAAATGATGGACGATTTTTCTCTGGGACATGAAATAATCGATCCAATTATGGATGAGCTGGAAGTGGTCAATAAACTTTTAGGTGGCTATGCCGTATTTTTTGACGCATTTAAAAAAATAGAGATTAAAAATGGAATGACCATCAGCGATTGGGGTTGCGGTGGCGGAGATTCACTCAGAGTAATTGCCGATTGGGCCCGGAAAAAAGATCTCGACATTAAACTGATAGGTGTTGACGCTACGGAATCAGCCATAGAATATGCTCGAGAGAAATCTAAAAATTATCCGGAAATCTCCTACATTTTATCTGATGTGATGAGTGATAAATTGCTAAAAAATCAATTTGACGTTGTTATTTCCAGTTTGTTCACACATCATTTTCCGGATGAGAATTGGATTAAACTGGTTCAAAAAATGGCAGAATGCGCCGTTTCTTATGTAATTATTAATGATTTGCACCGGCATTGGTTTGCTTATCATTCTATCGGCGCAATCACATCTGTTTTTTCCAAATCAGAAATGGTGAAGCATGATTCAAAGCTATCTGTTTTGCGAAGTTTTAAGAAAACAGAAATAGAAAAAATGCTTCATCGGGCAAACCTGAACATCTTTACAATCGACTGGAAATGGGCTTTCAGATGGCAAATTTGTATTGATACCCGAAAAATGAATGCAAATGCAATCCCCAAAATTTCCAAATGAAAAACATAGTAATCATTGGCGGAGGTTTGGCAGGTTTAACCTGCGCAATTCTTTTAAAGAGAAATGGTTATGAGGTTACTTTGGTTGAAAAGAAAAAATATCCTTTTCATCGGGTTTGCGGAGAATATGTCTCGAATGAGGTTTTGCCATTCCTGAAATCTATCCGCATTAAAACAGAACATTTAAACCCTCCTTTCATTGATCAGCTGGAAGTAACTTCCGTTTCCGGGAAATCATTACATAGCGTTTTACCGCTTGGCGGATTTGGGTTAAGCCGCTATATGTTTGACAATTTACTGTATGAAAATGCCAAACAATTAGGCGTGAATTTCATTTTTGAAAAAGTAATAGATATCAGCTTTCGCGAAAACAAATTTGAAATCGAACTGGCCAATAACCAAACAATTGAATCGCCAATTGCAATTGCAGCCTATGGCAAACGTTCCAATTTAGATCAAAAACTATCACGCTCATTTTTTTATAATAGAAGTCCATATTTGGGTGTAAAATATCATATTAAAACTGACCTTCCGTCAAATTTAATCCGGCTTGATAATTTTGAAGGTGGCTATTGTGGAGTTTGTAAAATCGAAGATGAAAAATTCAGTTTATGTTATTTATCTGAAAATTCTAATTTGAAAAAACATGGCGGAATTAAAGAAATGGAAGAGCAAATCTTGTTTAAAAATCCGAAACTTAAATATCTTTTCAACAACTCCGAATTTCTATTTGATAAGCCCGAAGTAATAAATGAGATCTCTTTCGAGCGTAAAACTCTTGTAGAAAACCATCTTCTTTTTTGCGGAGATTCGGCAGGAATGATCACCCCACTTTGCGGAAACGGAATGGCCATAGCAATTCATTCAGGTAAAATACTTGCAGAAAGTATTGCCCGATTTTCCAAAAAAGGTCTGGATTTAAATCGCGAAGCATTAGAAAAAGATTATATCCAGAATTGGGAAAATCAGTTTTCATTACGTTTAAAAACCGGAAGATTGATTCAAAGACTTTTTGGCAACAATCAGGTTTCTAATTTTTCAGTTTCGGCATTAAATAATTTCCCCGCCATTACCAGATTGTTAGTGAAAAAAACACACGGAAAAGTGTTTATATAGTAAATTGCGACATGAAATTACGTGTTCTGGTTTTTATTAATGCTCTTGCTGTAGCTTTAAGTTTATCCATTGTAAATTATTATTTTCAGCATAATCTTATTGATATGGCCGTTACATTCGGCATATCACTGATAACCAGTTTTGCAGTTTTTTACTATTTGATAGAACGTTTTGTTTACAGCAAAATTAAACTGATCTATAAATTAATTCACAGCTTAAAGCTCGGTAAAGATTTAAAAGATGCTTTGGGAGAATATGTAAGTTCAGACCCAATAAATGATGTGGAGCAGGAAGTAAAAGAATGGGCCCGCGATAAAAAGAAAGAAATTGATACATTACGCCAGCAGGAAAAATTTCGGCGTGAGTTTTTATCCAACATTTCGCATGAATTTAAAACTCCTTTATTTGCCATACAGGGTTATGTAGAAGCTTTGCAGGATGGAGCAAATGAAGATCCGGAAATGGCTCTTAAATTTTTAGGGAAAGTAGAAAAAAACGTTGATCGTTTAACTTTCCTTATCCAGGATCTGGATGCGATTTCTAAACTTGAAAGTGGCGAGATACCAATCAACTCCAGCAAATTTGATCTTTCTAATTTAATCCATGAAGTTCTTGAATCACTTGAGATTAAAGCAGAAAAATATCAGATCAAACTTATTTTTAAAGATAAATATCACAATTCTCTTTGGGTGAATGCCGACCGTGAGAAAATTCGTCAGGTTTTGGTTAATCTGATAGATAATTCTTTTAAATACGGGAAAACAAATGGAACAACCGCCATTAAAACTTTTGAATTGCATGATCAGGTTTTAATTGAAATAACCGATGACGGAACTGGTATTGAAGAAAAATATCTTCCGAGACTATTTGAGCGTTTTTACCGAACTGATAAAAGTCGCTCAAGGCAAATTGGAGGTTCAGGTTTGGGATTGGCCATTGTAAAGCATATAGTAGAGGCACATCAGCAAACTATAACCGTTAGAAGCACTGAGGGAATAGGTTCGACATTTGGTTTTACTTTAGAGAAAGTTAAATAAAGTAAGGAAACCAGTTTCTTAACATTAATTTAACATAAAGATGCTACTTTTGCATCCAAATTAGCAAACGTATGTCATTGAACAATATTTTTCAATACTTCATTCCAAAAGACAAAAAGTTCTTCCCTCTTTTTGAGCAGGATGGATCAAATCTGATCAAATTAGGTCAAAAATTAGTTGAGGCGGTAAACACCAACGACTTAGAGCGCCGCCAGGAGCTGTTCAAAGATATAGAGGAACTGGAGCATGTTGGCGATGAAATAACTCATCAGATTCATCTTGAACTAAGTAAAAACTTTATCACTCCTTTCGATCGCGAAGATATTCATCGTCTGGCTAGCGCTATTGATGACATTGCAGATTACATTCATGGTTCTGCCAGCAGAATGAATCTGTATAATGTAATTGAAATTACGGAGCCCATTAAAGAGCTTGCGAATTTGATTTTACAAGGCGTTCAGGAATTAGATAAAGCACTCCGCGAACTGCGAAATTTAAAGAATATGCGCACCATTGCAGATTCTTGTGTTCGCATCAATAGCATTGAAAATCAGGCAGATTTTGTTTTTGACAAAGCCGTTGGTCAGTTGTTTGATAACGAAAAAGATGCAGTAAACCTGATAAAATATAAAGAAGTACTTTCTGCGCTAGAAACTGCCACAGATATGTGCGAAGACGCAGCAAATGTATTAGAATCAATTTTGGTTAAACACGCTTAATTTAATTTAGCCAAATATGGTTACAACACTCCTCGTAATCGTTATCATTTTAGCGGTTATTTTCGATTATATTAACGGTTTTCACGATGCGGCCAACTCGATAGCAACTGTTGTTTCTACAAAAGTTCTTTCCCCATTTCAGGCTGTTTTATGGGCCGCTTTATTCAACTTTGCCGCTTATTTCTATTTTACAGATCACCGTGTGGCTAATACAATTGCTAAAACTGTAACAGAAAACTTCATCACTTTAGAAGTTATCCTTGCGGGATTAATAGCTGCCATATCATGGAATTTATTGACCTGGTTTTATGGAATCCCTTCCAGCTCATCGCATACCTTAATTGGAGGTTTTGCAGGTGCAGGTGTTGCAAACGCTTTGTATTTAGGTGGAACAATTGAGCAGGCTCTAAATTTTGCGCCTATTATTAAAACAATTGCATTTATAGTTTTGGCTCCCGTAATCGGAATGGTTATTTCCATTATAATTACCTTAATTATTATCAATATCTCCAAACACTCGCGACCAGCGGTAGCCGAAAAGTGGTTTAAAAGATTGCAGTTGGTATCTTCTGCGGCATTAAGCTTTACCCATGGTGGTAATGATGCTCAGAAAGTAATGGGAATTATTTATGTAGCGATGGTTGCATCAAACGTTTTAACACAGGGAGCAGATATGCCGGAATGGATTCCTATTGTGTGTTATTCTGCAATTTCATTAGGCACCATGAGTGGTGGCTGGAGAATTGTAAAAACAATGGGTTCTAAAATTACCAAGGTTACTCCTCTTGAAGGTGTAGGTGCGGAAACGGCAGGTGCAATTACTTTAGGAATTACAGAACATTTCGGAATTCCGGTTTCTACCACGCATACAATAACAGGTTCTATAATTGGAGTGGGACTGGTTAAAAGAGTTTCGGCAGTAAGATGGGGAGTAACTGTAAGTTTACTATGGGCATGGGTTTTAACAATCCCTGTTTCGGCAATTCTGGCCGGCTTGGTATTCTCGATAATACACTTTGTTTTTTAACGGATCAAGAAATAACATAAGAAAATCCGGGTAATTTTTTATCCGGATTTTTTTGTGATTGAATGGTCTATTTTATCCTTCTTACTTTGATTGATTCTCATCAAAATAAAATTTTAAAGCATCAGCTTCTTTGGATCTTGCCTTGTATCCCAGAAAATCAGTAACTCAATACTTTGATCATTTATCTTGTAAAATAAACTTACTTGTTTAAATAAGACACATTTATGGATATTGGCTATTTTAGAATATGGATAAAGTTTGGAATTTTTAGATATCCGGGTTAATACCTCTTCAGTTCGATCAATAAAAATTTCAATTTCTCTTATCGACCAATTATCTTCTAAATATTGCAGAATATTAAAATATGAAGTTTTAGCTAAAGGAGACCAGGTAATTTGCAGAAATTTCATTTACCGTTTTAAGTAACGACTTTTTACTTCCTTCATTAATTGATCATGGTTTATACCTTCATTATTCTTTAACTGATTCTCGGCTTCCTTGATATCAGCTTGCAAACTTCGTGGCAATTCAGACCAGAAATCTGTTTCAGAAAGCCCAACCAATGAACAAATTTCATCGAGTAGATCTTCATCTTCAGATTTAATTATTTTTTCAACAATTCTTTTTTTTACATCTAAATTCATTGTTCCATGACTTAACTAAAGATAGAAAATTTCTGAGATGTGCAATACCTACAAAAAATGAATCGCAAACATGATCTTACTTCACCACAACATCCTTCATTTCAATTCTGGACAGTTCCCTTAGCTTTCCCGCGTTTAATAAACTGTCGTATTTTATCACGGGAGTGATAGAATCTCCCAAAGGAGACTGATAATTGATATAGTCCTGAAAGATTATTCCGTTTACCGTATGCTGCTTTAAAACCTCACGCATTCGGTTGCCCCCGGCACTGTAAGCCAGATAATCCATACTATAATCCTCAGTATCAAACCAATAATAATAAACGTCTTCAAAGTCTTTGCCTCCGCCTTCTTTGCGAAAGCTCACTTCAATTTTATAATAATCTTTCCCTTTGATTTTCGTCTCGCCGAGATACTTTTTCTGCACGGCTTCATCATTCAATTTCACAGGCAAAAAAGTAAAGTATACCAAGGAGTTGATGGATCTGGAATATTTGGCTGCTGAAGCTGAATCCAATTTAATTTCCTGATTATTAATCAATCTTTTAAACCCTGAATTAGTCAATATATCATGTACATTCCCTGTGGAATCCGCAAACAAACGCTCGTATCTGAATTTGCCATCATTTTGCATGACTATAACTCTGAATTTTCTAAATGTAAATTCCAGAGTTGAGTTGTTCAGCTTGTCCATCTGATGATAGGCAATGCTTTTGTTTACAATATCATCTGCATTGGGTTTTGAGCAAGCAGAAAATAAGAATGTAAGAATTAGAAATAATCCCGCTAATCTCATTTCAAAATATCATCTATGGTATGATAAGCAACTGAGTGATAATTTGGACGAGCTTTTGCATAAATCTTTTTAGCCCATTCTTTTCCCTCCGGAGTTTTTACCATTTCCTTATATAGTGGCGTTAAGAATTTGCGGCGACCAACTTCCGTTAGGAATTTTTCAATTGCCGGATAAGCAGGAGTATATTTTTTACGAATTGCCAAAGTGTACCAGGACGCCTGAATTTCAGAATTGCCAGATTGTGTAAACTTAAACTCTTTGTCAATATCTGACATTTGTTCTTTGCTAACCGAATCCGGTAAATTGCGAATCAGATACAGCATTACGTTTGTCGATTGTGTTTTAGGCTTTAAATCTGCTGCATTGCCGGTTTTTTCCCAGTTATTGATCAAACTATCTACAGCCACAAAGTTCTCAGAAGTAACTTTTAAAGCATTGGAAGGTAATCCTGGTTTGTAA
>JBBRCI010000087.1:0-10814 GCA_038204935.1 Sphingobacteriales bacterium
GTGGGGGAACGGTAATTTGTCTCTTAGCCTAAAATTTTGAATTAAGAAAAGTATAAGAATTAATACCCAGAGGCATAATTGCTATGACTTTTATTTTCCCCTTTGCTATCTTTATATATAAATTAAATTCATGAAATATTATCTCATCTCCGGCGAAGCTTCGGGAGATCTTCACGGAGCAAATCTGATGAAGTCTTTAAAGCTTGAAGATGACCATGCTGAATTCAGATACTTTGGAGGAGATCTGATGAAAAAGCACGGTGGTACGCTGGTAAAGCATTATTCTGAAATGGCCTTCATGGGTTTTGTGGAAGTGCTGGCAAATATTGGCACCATTTTCAAAAATCTTGAGAAGGCAAAAACAGATATTCTGCAATTTAAACCCGATGCTTTAATCCTGATAGATTTTCCGGGATTTAATTTAAAAATAGCGTCATTTGCCAAAAAGCATGAAATAAAAGTTCTTTATTATATCTCGCCAAAAGTTTGGGCATGGAATCAAAAGCGGGTGTTAAAAATAAAAAAAGTTGTAGATCGGATGTATTGTATACTTCCTTTTGAAGTTGATTTTTACAAAAGCTGGGGAATGGATGTAGATTATGTAGGAAATCCTTTGATGGACGCCATTGAGGCTAATCATGCAGACGAACAATTTAAAGCTCATCATAATCTTGGTCTTAAGCCCATTGTGGCACTTTTGCCCGGCAGCAGAAGACAAGAGTTGAATAAAGTTTTACCAGAAATGCTTGCTGTTGCAGAGCGTTTCCCGGAATATCAATTTGTAATTGCTGGCGCACCGGCCTTTAAAGCCGAAGATTATAATTCTTACTTTATGGGGAAAACTTTCCCCGTTATTTTCAACAATACATATAGTCTTTTAACCAGTTCAAGAGCCGCATTAGTTACCTCTGGTACCGCAACACTGGAGACCGCTTTGTTAAAAATTCCCCAGGTTGTGCTTTATAAGGGAAATTCTATCTCAGTTGCTATCGCGAGAATGCTTGTAAAAATCAAATTTATTTCACTTGTGAATCTAATTATGGATGAGGAAGTTGTAAAAGAATTGATTCAGGAAGATTGCAACCCTAGTAAAATATCTGAAGAGCTTGATTTAGTGCTCCATGATGCTTTATATCGCACTAAGATGCTTATTAATTATGATGAATTGGGTGAAAAAGTAGGTGATTCCGGTGCCTCTGCCCGTACTGCAAAATTAATGATCGGATATTTGCGTCCGCATGAAATTGACCTCTAAAACTGTTATTTCTCGCTTTTCTCGCTATTTGTGGACAATTATCTCATTTTTCAAAGTTGGGATCTTCTTATTTACAATGAACCTATTTTAATATCAATCAGTAAAAAATTACTTTAAATTTCTGCTTATTTATTTTTTTGGAATAGCAATTGTATAACTACGGATACCTAACCTATAATACAGAATTATTATGTTTAAAACACACGCAGGGGCAATTATCGAAAAGGCAGTACGCAAAAATAACATCTCCATCAGTTCCCTTTCCAGAAAAATGAATGTTAACCGCAGAACTCTTTACAATTGGTTTAATCAGGAAACTTTACCCGTTAAACTGATTGGAAAAATCGGACAAACGCTCGGGCATGATTTCTCATCTGATTTCTCACATTCTTTGAGTGATCCGGATCTTAAAATTATTGGCGACATTACTTCATCAGAAGAAAATAGTGATAATGCAGCTGCTGGAAATTACCAGTTTTGGATGATGAAATACATTGATCTTTTAGAAAAATACAATGCTCTTTTAGTAAAAAATAATTAACAAACGACCCTGCTTCTACCTAAGCAAAATCGAACAATTTGGATTTATGCCGGATGATTGTTTACCCGATCATCCGGGCATAAAATCTAAGATTCCACTCAATCTTTTTTATACTGCATACCAACATATTTATCATTTAGATTTGTAATGATGATTTGATAAGTGTGCTTGCCCGGATTTAATTTAGTTTCTCCCACATAATCAATTGGTTGTACAACAAACTCTTTACCGCTGATCGTAATTTTTGCGTAGGCGTAATGGTAAGCAGAATTAAAACTTTTATATTCTGAGAATTGACCGGGTTTGATATTCAGATATATGTTTTCTCCGTCATCAGTATTTACAAAACTTCATCGAAATTATAGGCCCTCTGATTTTGAATTCTTATTAAAACTTCATCGGTTTCAGCTTTTTTGCAGCAGATCAGAATCAATACAAAAAAGATAAATAGTATATTTTTCATGTTGTTAGCATTTTTTTAAGTCAATTTACCCAATTTCAGTGAATGATACTCTCCCAATCCTAAAAACAATTATTTAGAATAGGATAATTGGAAATTATTTTTTTTCATAACTTATGTTTGCATTTAGAAATAAAAGTTGCATTATCAATTCTGAAACGAATGGGTGACTAGCGCAGCTGGCTAGTGCGTCCCAATGAAAATCGGGTAGGTCATAGTTCAGGGATTACTGTCAAATAAGTCAAATAGGGGATTAGGTATAGCATGCAAGAGATTCCAGATTTAGTAATACTTAAAATTTAAAATATGAAAATTACCATTCCTTATAATGTATTTATCTTCTTTTGGAGCATCTTAGGTATAGTTATTATGGGCTATTCTTATTTAGATGATCTGCTAAATGGTATAAACTTGTTTAACTTCCGCGGCTTTTATTCACAATTGTTTTGGTTTTTGTTTTGTGTACTTTACGCTTTAAAATATTTAAAAAGCAAATTTAGTAATGCTACAGGACTGGATTTGAGGAAGAACTAGATCATCCACAATAGACACAAACACATTAACTCGCGTGAATTTTTAAAAAGCAATATGATTATTTGCATTAAGAAATAAAAATGATGATTATTGCACCTCTAAAACGGGGGATTAGCTCAGCTGGCTAGAGCGTCCCGATGAAAATCGGGAATGTCAAGGTTCAGTAACTAATAAATAAGTAAACGGGGGGATTAGCTCCGCTGGCTAGAGCTTCCCGATGAAAATCGGGAAGGTCAATAGTTCAGGAATTCTAATCAGATAAGTCAAACGGGGGGATTAGCTCCGCTGGATAGAGCGACCCAATGAAAATCGGGAAAGTCAATAGTTCAGTAACTAATCAAAAAAAGCAAAAACGGGGGATTAGCTCATCTGGCTAGAGCGTCCCGATGAAAATCGGGAAGGTCAACAGTTCAGGAATTCTAATTAAATAGTTAAACGGGGGATTAGCTCAGCTGGCTAGAGCGACCCGATGCGAATCGGGTAGGTTAATAGTTCAGGAATTCTAATCAGATAAGTCAAATTGGAGGATTAGCTCAGCTGGCTAGAGCGACCCGATGAAAATCGGGAATGTCAATAGTTCAGGAATTCTAATCAAATACTTAAATGGGGGATTAGCTCAGCTGGCTAGAGCGTCCCGATGCGAATCGGGAAGTCAATAGTTCAGGAATTCTAATCAAAAAAAGCAAAAACGGGGGATTAGCTCAGCTGGCTAGAGCGCTTGCATGGCATGCAAGAGGTCACCGGTTCGACTCCGGTATTCTCCACCATTAAAGTGGCCGTCTTGAAAGTAATTTCGGGACGGCTTTTTTTATGTTAACTGATTTTCTGCAATCATTAGAAAAAATCATCAGACAGAACAAAACGGAGTAAAGCTAATGCTGATGCCGCCTATTTCTTCAGATTATGTGCCAAAGCAATCAGGCCTTTTGGAGATAGTGGTTTTTGCATGGTGGTATTCTTCAAAAGGCGACCCTTTTGAGACAACCCCTTTTTTATTACCTTCGATTTTAAATTATTCAAAGATGAATCCGGAAGAAAAAAAAGAAGAAGTTTTTCAGGAAGTTGAAAGTCAGTTAACTGAAAAAAATATAAAAATAAAAAGCCAGGATAATAATAGACCATGGGGGGGCTTTTTTGTGATCGAAGAAGATGAAGCTCAAAAATTTGCTGATGAATACTTCGACGGAATGGATACTAATGAGCTTAAAATCTCTGGTAAATTAAGTCCCAAAATCTTAATAGTTGCACCGCATAAAAGACTATCCTGGCAATATCACCACCGAAGAGCCGAAATATGGGAGGTAATAAAAGGTGAAGTTGGAGTAGTAAGAAGTAATACAGATGTGGAAGGCGAATTGGTTACTCATAAGCCTGGCGATCTGATCAAGTTGAAGCAAGGGGAACGTCACCGTCTGGTAGGTTTGGACAACTGGGGAATTGTATCTGAGATTTGGCAACATACTGACCCGGAGAATCCTTCTGATGAAGATGATATTGTGCGTGTTCAGGATGATTTTGGAAGATAACAAACTATAAAAAAAGAGCTTTTCAAATTTTGAAAAGCTCTTTTTTAATTGTGTGTATTATAGGTAGAGGTTTGTTATGCTGCAATAACTTCAGTGCTTAAAGTTTTAGTCTTGCTGTATTTTACGGAGCGTAACTCAGCAGATAAAAGATCTAATAACTGATTGTCAAATTTTCTGATTAATTTTTCGGTTGCTAAAGTTTCAATGTTGTTCATGGTAATAAGGTTTAGGTTGTGTATAATTTAAATTTCTTTGTCAGTTAAATTTTCGTTCCTTCTTTCGGCCTCTTCCTTTTGTCTTTCTATTTGTTCCTTTTCACGCTGATCTTCGGCTCCTTCCGGATTAACAGGATTTTCCCAGTCTTTTCCTTCTTCTTGTTTTTCTTTTTCAGAAGGATTAGTTTGATGTTTTTTACTGTTAGTTATCATCACTTTTTCGTTTGATAAAAAGATATATTCTAATAGTGTGCCAAATCTTTTTTGAGCTATAAATTTTTTTAAAACACATTGAATATCAGTGAAATAAAAGTCTGAAAACGGATTAATTGAATTTCTTAATTGATGTAGGAGTTAAGACAATTGAAATAATTTGTGTTCAAAAAATGTACTTATTTCTATTTTATTGCAATTGTTGAAAGTTTAAAATATATTACAATTTCTAAAATTTTAGTTTTGCAGCATTAACAAATACTATGGCAGAGATTAATTACAGTGAGGATAGTATCAGGTCATTAGACTGGAAAGAGCATATACGTTTAAGGCCGGGAATGTATATAGGTAAACTGGGCGACGGCTCAGCCTATGATGATGGTATATATGTTCTTTTAAAAGAGATAGCTGACAATTCTATTGACGAATTTGTGATGGGCGCCGGTCGCACTATAGATATTAATATTACCGATCATAAAGTTTCCATTCGGGATTATGGTCGGGGAATTCCGTTAGGTAAAGTAATTGATTGTGTTTCTAAAATCAATACCGGAGGGAAGTATGATTCCAAAGCTTTCCAGAAATCGGTTGGGTTAAATGGCGTTGGAACCAAGGCTGTAAACGCATTGTCTGCTAATTTTGCGGTGCAATCCTATCGTGATAACAAGACCAAGAAAGCTGAATTTAAGCAAGGCGAATTAATAAATGACTATCCGGAAACGGAAACAACTCAGCGTAACGGTACTTCAGTTACTTTTTACCCAGATGAAACCATATTCAGACATTACCGCTTTATACCTGAGTTTGTAGAAAGCATGATCTGGAATTACGTTTTCCTGAATGCGGGTTTAACAATTAATTTTAACGGTAAAAAATTCTTCTCAGAGCGTGGATTATATGATTTGCTTACGCGAAATACTGATACAGAAACCATTCGATATCCAATTATTCACCTAAAAGGAGAGGATATAGAAATTGCCATGACGCACGGTCAGCAATATGGCGAAGAATATTATTCATTTGTAAACGGACAACATACTACTCAGGGCGGAACGCATCAAAGTGCATTTCGCGAGGCAGTTGTAAAAACAATCCGCGAGTATTATAAAAAAGAATTCGATGCTTCGGATGTACGAGGTTCAATTGTATCTGCCATTTCCATCCGTGTGCAGGAACCGGTTTTTGAATCCCAAACTAAAACAAAACTGGGATCTCAAAATATTGGTCCGGAAGGTCCATCTGTAAGAACTTTTATTAATGACTTTGTTAAAAAAGCTTTGGATGATTACCTCCATAAACATCCGGCGGACGCCGATGCATTATTAAAACGGATTTTGCAATCTGAAAGGGAGCGGAAAGATATTGCCGGAATTAAAAAACTGGCAAATGAACGTGCAAAAAAAGCATCACTTCACAATAAAAAACTCCGCGACTGTAAAATTCATTTTGAGGATAAAAATGAACGCCATCAGGATACTACATTGTTTATTACCGAGGGAGATTCTGCCAGCGGATCGATCACAAAATCCCGTGATGTGATGACTCAGGCCGTTTTTAGTTTAAAGGGAAAACCACTAAACTGTTACGGACTTACCAAAAAAGTAGTTTATGAAAATGAGGAATTTAACCTGCTTCAGCATGCCTTAAATATTGAAGACGGTTTGGATAATTTGCGTTACAACAATATTGTAATAGCAACAGATGCCGATGTTGACGGAATGCATATTCGTCTTTTATTAATGACATTTTTCCTTCAATTTTTCCCCGATCTGGTAAAAGCAGGTCACGTTTCTATTTTGCAAACGCCATTATTCCGGGTACGTAATAAAAAGGAAACGATTTATTGCTATAGCGATGAAGAGCGGCAAAGAGCAATTCATAAGTTAGGTAATAAGCCTGAAATAACAAGATTTAAAGGTTTGGGTGAAATCTCGCCAGTAGAGTTTGAATTATTTATTGGGAAAGATATTCGCCTTGATCCGGTAATTTTATCAAAAGAACAAAGCATTAAAAGCCTTCTGGAATATTATATGGGAAAAAATACTCCCGACAGGCAACAACACATTATTCAGAATCTAAGGGTTGAAATTGATTTTGATGTTGAAGCTGAATTGAAGGCTGCAGAATTAAATCCGGAAGAACCATTGGCAATTGCCGGATAAGGGTAGGTTTTTATATTATAGGAAAATTAATTTAGAGTTTCTATATTGTTCCCCCGCAATTAATTAATATAATGGGAATTATAATCTATGCATAAAAAGAATATTACAATAAGCTTTGATAATTATTCATCAGTGGATGAACTTTCTGCTCCAGATAAAGCTTTGTGTAAAGAAGCTGAGATTGCTTTGAAAAGTTCCCATTCTCCATATTCGGAGTTTAAAGTTGGTGCTGCCGTTCTTTTAAAAAGCGGAAAAATTGTTCATGGAAGCAATCAGGAAAACGTGGCTTATCCATCCGGACTCTGTGCAGAACGCGTGGCTTTATTTTCAGTGGGTGCTCAATATTCAGATGATCCAATTGTTGCTATCGCGATTACGGCATCTACTGACAAATTTAAAATCGAAAATCCTGTTTCACCATGTGGAGCCTGTCTGCAGGTAATGGGAGATTTTGAGCAAAGGCAAAACAGTAAAATAAAGGTTATTCTTTATTGTATGGGTAAGCATGTATATGTATCTGAAAATGTAAGCAATTTTTTACCCTTTCAGTTTATAGAAAACAGACTCGAAAAATAAGTAATTAATCCAACCTGGAGTATTCTGAGAATAATAATTACTTATTAGACTTAACTTTCTTTTTAATTGGTTTAAAGTCCAGCTGAAAAGCTAATCCTACCGATTGTAAATTCACTTTCCCCTGGCCTATTCCGCTTACCGGCAGCTTAGCATATGGCTCTATTGTAAGATCTAATTTTGAATTTAATGGTTTTGTAAATCCTGCCGAAAGATTTATTACACTAAAAATATGTTGATTTTTGTTGTCTATAGTATAGGATGGCTCTGGCCCGGTTGGTGGATAAGAAGGGTTAGCTTTTCTTATAAAAGTATATTTTTCCCTGAGCATAAAATAAGAAGATAAGCCGGTCGAGACTGAAATTGTATGCCCTGACTTTTCAAGCATTTTATAACTCAAATTTACCGGGACATCAATAACCCTGCAATCAGCATCAATTGATTGTGCATATTTGGAGTAATTGAATGGCTCCAAATCAGATTTATACTTAAGCGGATCAGCAGAATAAGTTTTTTTAGAATAATAAAATCCCGAGTTTATACTCAGTTTTTTGCTTGCCTGATAAGAAGCACCTAATCCAAAGCTTTCGCCAATTTTGCTATTATTAAAATTTTCAGCAGAATTTAAATCTGGAGATAAAGTGATGGAGAAGCTAAGCCTTCTGTAATTACTGGTTATAGCTAGTTGTTTTGATTTTGTAGATATAGTTTCCCCCGAATCTGAGTTTATTTTAAAATCCGTGAAGTTTAATAATGGGTTTTGGTTGAGTTTTCCGGTATTGACTTGTTTTATAGATTGTGCAAAAAGATTTAGGTTGTTTGGAGAAATTGCATACTCTAAGCTATTTTCCAGGGGTTTTATATGATCTTTAAAATCTCTTTTTGGTAGTGTTTTATTCTTATTTGTAATTTTAGTTCCACCCGATTTAAGATCAGATTTATCATCATCATCAATAATCAAATCATTTTTACGATCACGCAAATCAGTACTTTCTTTCTTATTTATTCGGGCATTCGAGTCTTGATTGTCGCTTACAGATTGGGGTTTAAAAAACCAAAGTGCAAAAAATATGAGTAAAAGAGCAGCCGCTCCGGCAATAGCCTGCCAAAGAAACATAGTCCGACGGCGGGATTTATTATGTAACAACATTTCTAAATCCGCCCATTCTTTTTCCTGAAATTCAAGATCTGGAGATTCCAGTGATTCTCTGAAAAGGTGATCGATAGGATTCTGGGTTGTTTTTTTCATTATTCTCAATTTCTTGATTGTCTGCATTTTGTATATTTCGGTTTTGTTCGTTCTCCTCAGTGAGAAGAAGTTTTAGTTTTTGTCTTGCTTTAAATAAATTAGATTTTGAAGTTCCTACAGATATTCCGAGTTTTTTAGATATCTCTTCATGAGTAAACCCATCAATTGCATACATATTAAAAACCGTTCGATATCCATTTGGAAGAGTCTGCACCATTTTTAGAAGCTCATCATAATTCAATTTAGAATAAACTGAAGGATCAATGCTCACATCATCTATTTCAGAAATGTCTTCATGATGAGCATGCCTGAGGCTGCTTCTGTAATGATCAATCGCTGTATTTGTTATTACTCTGCTAAACCAGGGTTTAAATGGTTTTTTTGCATCATATTTCTCAAGCTGAGTAAATATTTTATAAAAACCGACATTCATAATCGCAACGGCATCATCCCTATTTTGGGCATAGCGATAGCAAATCGCCATTGCAAATCCATAGAATCTTTTATAAAGTTGCTTCTGACAAACAGGATTTCTACTCAAACAACCATTAAGCAGATCTTCAGGTAAATCCAAGGAAGTTTTTTCCAAATTATCTTTTTCTGTTACTAACACGATGAATGAGAGTAATTGGTTGCCTAAACACTGGAGTTTTATTAGACATATTAAATTACATAAATTTTGATCCATAAAAGCAATGAAACTAATACCGTACGCTTGTTTAAAACTTCTCGTGCAGTTTTTCACCGTAAAACTTATATTTACCCATCCCCAACATATTTTAAAGGATGAGTGAAGAGATAGAGCAAAACAATAACGACGAGACATTACATAAAGTAACCCCACTTTCCGGCTTATATGAAAATTGGTTTCTGGATTACGCTTCGTACGTAATTTTAGATCGGGCTGTGCCGCACATTCATGACGGATTAAAGCCTGTTCAGCGAAGAATTTTGCATTCTTTAAAAGAAATGGACGATGGACGGTTTAATAAAGCGGCCAACGTAATTGGGAATACCATGAAATACCATCCACATGGCGATGCTTCAATTGGGGATGCCATGGTTCAAATTGGTCAGAAAAATTTATTAATCGATACGCAGGGAAACTGGGGTGACCCGATAACAGGTGATTCTGCCGCAGCTCCAAGGTACATAGAAGCCCGCCTTTCTAAGTTTGCTTTAGATGTGGTGTTTAATCCGGATACAACAGAATGGCAATCCAGTTACGATGGACGAAACCGTGAACCCGTAACCTTACCTGTTAAATTCCCATTATTACTTGCACAGGGTGCAGAAGGTATTGCGGTTGGTTTGGCAACCAAAATTATGCCCCACAACTTTATTGAGCTTATAAATTCCTCAATAGAAGTTCTGAAAGGAAACCGTCCGGATCTGCTGCCAGATTTTTTAATGGGTGGCATGGCCGATTTTAGCAATTACAATGAAGGTCAGCGTGGAGGAAAAATCCGGGTACGGGCAAAAATTACCGAGCGGGATAAAAAAACCCTTGCGATAACAGAAATTCCTTTTTCTACCACAACCGGAGGTTTGATCGACAGCGTGATTAATGCCAATGATAAGGGCAAGATCAAGATCAAAAAGATTGAAGATAATACTGCACGCGATGTTGAAATTATGATTCATCTGGCGCCGGGAATTTCGCCCGATGTAACTATTGATGCGTTATATGCTTTTACAGATTGCGAAGTTTCTATCTCGCCAAATACGTGTATAATAAAAGGCGATAAGCCTTATTTTATGAGTGTAAACGATATTCTGATCGAGAGCACACATCATACTAAAAGTTTATTAAAACAGGAACTTGAGATTAAGCTGGCAGATCTGAAAGAAAAAATATTTTTTAGCTCTTTGCTTAAAATATTTATTCAGGAAGGAATGTATAAGCATCCTGAATATGAAAGTTCCGGTAATTTTGATATGGTAGCGGAAGTTTTAAACAGACTTTTTGAACCTTTCTTTTCTCAGTTCTACCGCGACATTCTGCCAGAAGATTATAAGAAACTGATTGATAAACCAATGAGCAGCATTACTCGTTTTGACGTTAAAAAGTCGGACGAGCAAATGA
>JBBRCI010000088.1:0-10800 GCA_038204935.1 Sphingobacteriales bacterium
TTCGACGCAAGGAGAAACCCCTGTGGTTTGGTCTACTGACAAAAATGCTTCGACAAGCTAAGGCTGTCACAACTACTATTTATGAGATCTCTCGTATCCTCGAGATGACGTATCATTTCGTCATTTCGACGCAAGGAGAAACCCATGTGGTTTGGTCTACTGACAAAAATGCTTCGACAAGCTAAGGCTGTCACAACTACTATTTATGAGATCTCTCGTATCCTCGAGATGACGAGTTGAAAAGAGTTAGACCTTCTTAGTTTGGTTCTGCTTTCTGGTTGAGGACAATCCAGCTTGGGCAGGTTTGGTATCTTTCCGTTTCCCCTCTCCTTTGGAGAGGGCTGTGGTTCAGAACACTAAGCAATGCCGTTCAAAGGGTGAGGCCTATTGTGGTTGAGACTAAGGGTATTTTTGGAACTGATTTTTTAAGATACAATCTATGCGTCATGGTTGGTATATTTCAGTTTTCCCTCTCCTTTGGAGAGGGATTTGGTTCAGAACAAAAAGCAATGCCGTTCAAAGGGTGAGGCTTAATGCTTTCTACTTATAACGATGGTTATTTTTAGGTCTGATTGTTTAAGATACCATCTAGCTTGGGCAAGTTTGGCATCTTCTGTTTCCTTCTCCTTTGGAGAGGGATTTGGTTCAGAACAAAAAGTACTGGCATACATAGGGTGAGGCTTCTGCTTTCTGGTTTAGGCTATGCTTTTTGTTGGGACTGAATGTTTAAGATATAATCCATGCGGCAAACTTGGGTAATTATTGGCAAAAGCTTATCGGTTGGAGATTGCCACGGCGCACACGAAATGGCCTGCCTCGCAATGACGGTTTTATAAGGTGAAGCATTTCATCGGTAAAATCCGGATAATCCATTAATCCAAAAAATCCAAATTCAGACAATTGGTATTGCTTTCTGCTGCGGTACCTGCAGAAACATAAATCAAACCATTGCAAATATGAAGGAGACCTTTTATGATTCGAGGTGTGGTTTACAATAAACAGAACATTTAAGAATATTATGTAATTTTTATCTCTAAATTTGATTAAGAAGATTTTAGTATGGAAAACTATAGCTATCATATCAGGATTAAAAAAGAATATGCCTCTGCCATTATAGAAGATTTGCAGCAAGTAGATGCCATTGAAATTATTGAAGATCAAATACCAGAGTGGCAAAAGAACGAACCAAAAAAAAGGCTTACTCAAATGAAAATTAACCCCTCATCTGTACTTTCTGAAAAGGATTTTCTAAAAGCCTTGAATATAAATGATGAAAAAATTTAAGGTTGTTTTTGCTCCGGAAGCACTCTTAGATGTTAAAGAAGGTATAGATTGGTATAATTTGCAGCAAAAAAATCTGGGTGCTCGTTTTATAGAGGAGATAAATCTGTTATTAATCAGATCGCTTCAAACCCCTTATTGTTTCTGTAAAATATAAGACCATCAGAACTGCTAATTGTAAAACATTTCCTTACTCAATACATTTTGAATTGGATGAACTTCAAGCATTGATAAGAATAATTGCTGTATTTCATTTTAGTAGAAGACCTTTCTGGTTAAAAGATTAGTCAATAATACTATCGAGGCACCCCTTTAGGTCTGGAATTCGCACATCCCGTTTATCCTGAGTGATTTGAAGGGCAGTATATCATCGCCTGAAGATTGCCACGGCGCCCAAAAAAAGAGCTGCCTGGCAAAAAAAATCCATATTGTTGTTTTAAAACTACATATAACTACAAAAATGCAATTTACAACCAACATAAATTGAATGATGGGTTCAGGTTCCATGCGGCAAACTTGGGTTATTATTGGCAATGGTTTATCGGTTGGAGATTGCCATGGCGCACACGAAATGGCCTGCCTCGCAATGACGGTTTATGCGGCAAGTTTGGTATCTTTTTGGCAAACATAACTTTTCATTTCTTATTCATTAAACAGACCGTATTTAGTGACTAAAATCAAGATTTTTCTTGCCTTTTTTGTTCCTTCTCTAAATCTTTAACATCGATTAAATCAATTGGCCTTGCACTTGTTTTTTTATTAATAATCAATTGATCGAGGCCAATATAATTAGCTTGAAAGTCTTCCAAATCTATAATCTGTTTGCTTAAATAGGCATCTTTAAATTTAACCCCATCGATACTTGTAATTATGTCAATTCTTAAAGGGGGATAACCAATTTGATTAATTAAGTTCTCCTTCAGAAAATCTTCCTTTTTAAAACCAAGGGATGAAAATCCAAAATTCTGAATAACGAGAAGTAATTTAAGTGCATTAGATTCAGAAATATCAATCCAAATATCAAGATCACCAGTATAACGAGGTTTACCATGAAATGCCATTGCATATCCACCTACAATCAGGTAATCTACTTTATATTGATTAAGCAACTTAATAAAGTCTTCAAAATCTTGTGAAAGGATCATTTTTTAAACTTGATTTGAGCAACCTTCGTTTTATCCATTCTTTGGCCGGGCGCTAAGGTCTGAGTAATTAAAAATGTTACTGCTGCAATCCTTTCTTGCGGAGTTTTACTTAACCAATATTGCAGATCCTCGGCGGCCTGATCACTTCCTTTCATTGATATCTGCCTACGTACCATTTTCATTTGTCTTTCCATGGGCTATTTTTAATCCTAATTACAAACTTAATAATGATATGTTATTTAATTAAAAATCCAAAAGTAAATATAATGTAATTGTGACAAAATATCCCGCAAAACCGTCATATGGCTTTGCGGGATACTTATGAAATCTCTCGTATCCTCGAGATGACGGGTGTGAAAAGAGTTAGACCTTCTTAGTTTGGTTCTGCTTTCTCTTGGGCAGGTTTGGTATCTTTCCGTTTTCCCTCTCCTTTGGAGAGGGCTTTGGTTCAGAACACTAAGCAGTGCCGTACAAAGGGTGAGGTTTTACCAGGCATACAAAAAACCACCTCTGTATCTCCTCCTTGCAAAAAGGAGGAGAGTTTGGTTCTGCTTTCTGATCGAGGACAATCTAGCTTGGGCAGGTTTGGTATCTTTCCGTTTCCCCTCTCCTTCGGAGAGGGATTTGGTACAGAACAAAAAGTACTGGCATACATAGGGTGAGGCTTCTGCTTTCTGGTTTAGGCTATGAATATTGTTGAGTCTGATTGTTTAAGATACAATCCAGCTTGGGCAAGTTTGGCATCTTTCTGTTTCCCTCGTTTGTCCATAGGACTCCTTGCGGAGGAGAAAAGCTAATATAAAAAGCCAAACATCCACAATGGAATTCTAGTGCCGAATCCGCTTTCTATATTATCAGCAGCTACCAGATATGATTCAGCATGCTTTACCTGTCTGGCTGTTTTACTTTTTCCTCCTACTTCTATGGTTATTCCAGAAGTAACAAAGTCACCTGCATCTGGTGCATAAACATCATGTCCGGAGTTAATCAATTGATTGAGCAGGAAAGTTTCTCTGATATTTCCTTTATCGGGAATGGAACTGATAGCATAGCATAAATTGGTGTTTTCCAGATAGATCTTATCTGGCTTTTGAAGCCTGGAAATCCCCTTTCCTGCCATTGAAAGCATATTGAGCAGTCGGGCATCATTCAATTGATAGATATATTCGTAAACGCTATCCCTGTGCATATCGAGTTTTCTGGCCAGAGCTGAAATATTAGGTTTAAATGGAACTGATTCTGCAATCACTGCCAGCAACTTTTTAACCTTTATAGCAGTACCAGCATTATAAGAAGCTATATAAGCTAAATCGGCATCAATTATGGCGTTTATTATTTGTTCAAGCTTGGGCAGGTACTCATTTTCCCCTTCGGCTATAATCGGCAGATAGCCGTTCTGCAAATATTTATTAAAAACGGGAAGCGGCTGTAATTGGTTTATTATTTCAAGGCTTAGCTCCCGATGATTTTCCTGTAAGGCAAGTAAAGTTAAGGACTCAAAAGTTGGTCCTCCGGTAAAAGCAATATATTCCCGGAATGACAGACCTGCAAGGGAATAACTAATTACCCGGCGGCTCAAATCTGCTTCACCCCGATAGATATCAAGTGCCGAAGAGGCGGAGAATATAACCTGCATTTCAGGCAGTCCGTCGTATATATTCTTTAATTCCCGCGACCATTGCGGATACTTATGTACTTCATCAATAAACAAAATCCTTCCACCCTGCTTGAACCAATCCATAGCCGTATCTAAAAGAGTGTGATTATAAAACCAGGTGTGATCCGCTGTAATATATAAAGCTTTAGCAAATGATTCGCTCAGGTCAAATTTTAAATACTGTAGTAATAACGTTGTTTTTCCTGCACCACGTGGACCCTTTATACCGATCATCCTTTGTTGCCAATTGATGCTCTTATGCAAATATCTTCTAAACTTATTGTTTATGTTTCGAAGCAAATTATCCTGATAAGCCAATAAAATTTCCATATTGTTGTTTTAAAACTACAATATAAGTATAAAATTGCAGTTTACAACCAACATAAATTGAATTTAGGGGTATTTTAGATTGTTATTCATTTATTCCTATTGATTGGGGAAATTCTGATTCAGGAAGGGCTAAAAGAGAGATAAAATCCTGCCGATCCATTAAATCCAAAAAATCCAAATTCAGACAAATGGGCGAGCTTATAACGAGTAGAAAAAACTGCTTTCTACTTGAGTCGATGGTTATTGTTGGAACCGATTGTTTAAGATGCCGTCCAGCTTGGGCAGGTTTGGTATATTTCCGTTTTCCCTCTCCTTTGGAGAGGGCTTTGGTTCAAAACACTAAGCAGTGCCGTACAAAGGGTGAGGTTTTACCACGCATACAAAAACCACCTCTGTATCTCCTCCTTGCAAAAAGGAAGAGAGTTGGCATTGCTTTCTGGTTTAGGCTATACTTTTTGTTGGGTCTGATTGTTTAAGATACAATCTAGCTTGGGCAGGTTTGGTATCTTTCCGTTTTCCCTCTCCTTTGGAGAGGGCTGTGGTTCAGAACACTAAGCAGTGCCGTTCAAAGGGTGAGGCTTACTGCTATCTGGTTTAGGCTATGCTTTTTGTTGGGTCTGATTAGTTAAGATACAATCCATGCGGCAAACTTGGGTTAGTATTGGCAAAAGCTTATCGGTTGGAGATTGTCACGGCGCACACGAAATGGCCTGCCTCGCAATGACGGTTTATGCGGCAAGTTTGGCATCTTTCCGTTTCCCTCTCCTTTGGAGAGGGCTGTGGTTCAGAACAAAAAGTACTGCCACACAAAGGGTGAGGCTCGATTCCTTACGATGCCATCACCTTTGTTGCTCTGCTAACAGCCATTTTTTTAACAGTTTCAATTATTGCCGAAGAATCATAACCGCATTCTGCCCATAATTCGGGTTGCTCGCCGTGTTCAATGATTTTATCGGGAATTCCTAAACGTATAATTTTGGAAGAGTAATTATTATCCGCCATAAATTCTACAACCGCACTTCCAAAACCACCCTCCAAGCAACCATCTTCAATGGTTATTACATTTTTAAAATTTGTAAAAATTGTATGAAGTAGTTTTTCGTCCAGAGGTTTTGCAAAACGCATATCATAATGTGCAGGATGAATTCCCTCTGAATTTAATTCAAGACAAGCTTTTACAGCTTCGTTGCCCACAGTTCCTAAACTTAAAATGGCCACATCTTCCCCTTCAGAAATCATTCTTGCTTTACCTACCGGGATTTCTTTAAGCGGACGTTTCCAGTCGGGCATAACACCATTACCTCTTGGATAACGGATGCTGAACGGTCCCATGTTTTCCTGCTGAGCGGTAAACATAAGATTTCTAAGCTCTTCTTCGTTCATCGGAGCAGAAACTATCATGTTTGGAATGCAGCGCATATAAGCAATGTCATAGGCACCGTGATGTGTTGGTCCGTCGGCACCTGCAATACCTGCACGATCCAGGCAGAAAACAACATTCAGCTTTTGAATGGCCACATCATGTATTACCTGATCATAGGCTCTTTGCATAAAACTGGAATAGATATTACAGAAAGGAACTAATCCCTGAGTAGCTAAACCGGCAGAAAAAGTTACCGCGTGTTGTTCGGCAATACCTACGTCAAATGCCCTGTCGGGCATTGCTTTCATCATAATATTTAAAGAACATCCGGAAGGCATAGCCGGAGTAATACCCATTATGTTTGAATTTTTTTCCGCCAGTTCAACGATGGTGTGACCAAAAACATCCTGATATTTTGGTGCCTGAGGTTTATCTGAAGCTGATTTTTTGATCTCTCCCGTAATTTTATCGAATAGTCCCGGTGAGTGCCATTTGGTTTGGTCCTTTTCCGCGATAGCGTAACCTTTACCTTTTACGGTAACGCAATGCAATATTTTAGGACCCGGAATTTCCTTAAGATCTGCTAAAACCTTAGCCAGATGTTTTACATCATGACCATCAATTGGTCCGAAATATCTGAATTTTAAAGCTTCAAAGAAATTACTTTTTTTAAGGAGACTTCCTTTGATACTCTTCTCAATTTTCTTGACAATTTCATGCGCATTCGGGCCTAATTCTGAGATTTTTCCTAAAACGTGCGATATATCATCGCGAAAGCGATTGTAAGATTTTGAAGTGGTAATGTCTGTTAAGTATTCTTTTAGTGCGCCAACATTGGGATCGATAGACATGCAGTTGTCATTCAGAATGACCAGCAGATTGGAGTTTTCTATTCCTGCATGATTCAATCCCTCAAAAGCCAATCCGGCAGTCATCGCTCCATCGCCTATTACGGCTACATGTTGCCTGTCTGTTTCGCCTTTGTATTGAGAAGCAACAGCCATACCTAAAGCCGCGGAAATGGAAGTAGAAGAATGGCCCACGCCAAATGTATCATATTCACTTTCTCCCCGTTTAGGGAAACCGCTAATGCCTTTATAAAGTCGGTTTGTATGAAAATCTTTCCTGCGTCCGGTTAGGATTTTATGGCCGTAAGCCTGGTGGCCGACATCCCAAACCAACTGATCGTATGGCGTATTTAATACATAATGCAAGGCAACAGTTAGTTCTACAACTCCCAAACTTGAACCAAAGTGACCACCGTTAACTGATACAGTATCAATGATAAATTGTCTGAGTTCGGTGCAGATCTGCTCCAGATCCTCTTCCTTAAATTTCTTTAAATCTGAAGGATAATTAATCTGACTTAATAGTTCGCCCGCCGTTACTTCCATATGTTAAGTAAAAAAAAATGAAGATACAAAATTAACTTTTTTGCCATAAGATTTATGGGATTTTTAATTGAGTCAATCTTCGTGACTGGGAAATGATGTATTTTTACAATACGTATGAGCATACCGGATAGTTTTGAAATAAAATTACCTCAGTTTGAAGGTCCGTTTGATCTATTGCTTTTTTTTATAGAGCGTGATGAATTAAATATCCATGATGTACCAATTGCTCGTATAGCGGATGAGTTTCTGGACTATATACAGCATCTAAATTCATTAAATATTGAGCTTGCCAGCGAATTTATTTTTGTTGCCGCCACGCTTATGCGGATAAAAGCAAAAATGTTATTGCCAAGGCCGGAGCTGGATGAAGCCGGAAATGAAATTGATCTGAAAGATGAACTGATCCGGAAATTAATTGAATATAAGAAATTTAAAGAGGTTTCTGAGCAGTTACGGGTTTTGGAACAGGAACGTTTTAAGCAGGAAAGACGAGGCAATATTCTGTCTGATCTGGATAGAATTGATTCCGAGGCTTTACCGGGAGAAGAAATGCAGTCGTTTAATTTGTATAAACTGATGCATGCTTTTGATCGCATAAGCAAACGATTTAAGGAAGCCGCCATTGAGCAAAGACATACGGTTGTGCAATATCCGTACACCATAGAAAAGCAAAAGGAGCTTATTGCAGAGCTGATTTCAATCAACACAAAACTTGATTTTAAGAACTTGCTTGCAAATTCTGAAAATAAGGTGCACTTCGTTTATAATTTTCTGGCCTTACTTGAAATGCTGCAGCAGCAATTGATTTCTATTCAAACCGGAATTGGCTTTAATAATTTCCAAATTGAATCTAAATAAGCATCAAATGCTTGATATTATGTATGTTTACGCCCAATAAAAATTTATAATCCCCTCCGGTTAACAGCCTGATTTTTAGATATAATTAATAAAAAATGAAAAGAGATAAACTTGTATTCAACCTGATTGAAGAAGAATCAGACAGACAGGAAACAGGTCTGGAGCTTATTGCGTCAGAAAATTTTGTTAGTAAGCAGGTTATGGAAGCCGCGGGCTCTGTTTTAACCAATAAATATGCAGAAGGCCTTCCGGGAAAAAGATATTATGGAGGTTGCGATGTTGTGGATGAGATTGAAAATATTGCTATTGAAAGAGCCAAACAATTATTTAACGCATCATGGGCCAATGTGCAACCACACTCAGGTGCTCAGGCAAATGCTGCTGTTTTTCTGGCACTCTTAAAGCCTGGTGATAAAATCCTTGGTTTTGATCTTTCGCATGGCGGGCATTTAACGCATGGTTCTCCGGTAAACTTTTCAGGTAAATTATACGATCCATATTTTTATGGTGTTGATCGCGAAAGCGGAATTATAGATTATAAAAAGCTTGAAGAGGTTGCTCTTTTAGAAAAACCTAAAGTTATTATTTGTGGCGCTTCGGCCTATTCAAGGGACTGGGATTATGAGTTTATCCGAAATGTTGCCGATCAGATTGGGGCGTTGGTGGTAGCAGATATTTCTCATCCGGCAGGTTTAATTGCCCGTGGATTATTGAATGATCCGCTTCCGCATTGCCATGTGATAACTACTACAACTCATAAAACTCTTCGTGGTCCGCGTGGAGGAATGATCATGATGGGTAAAGATTTTGAAAATCCATTTGGCTTAAAAACTCCAAAAGGCGAATTACGCATGATGTCGGCTTTGCTTGACAGCGGAGTTTTCCCGGGCACTCAAGGCGGACCTTTAGAGCATATTATTGCGGCGAAGGCTGTTGCCTTTGGTGAGGCATTAACCGAAGATTTTATGAAATATATTATTCAGGTTAAAAAGAATGCCGATGCAATGGCCGGTGCTTTTGTGCAGCGGGGTTACAAAATAATTTCTGGCGGAACAGACAACCACCTGATGCTTATAGACTTACGTAACAAAAATATTACCGGCAAGGCTGCCGAAAATGTTTTGGAAGAAGCTAGTATTACGGTTAATAAAAACATGGTTCCGTTTGATGATAAATCTCCTTTTGTTACTTCTGGTATACGTGTGGGCACTGCAGCCATTACTACTCGTGGCCTGAAAGAAAAACACATGGATAAAATCGTTGACTTGATCGATGAAGTTATAAGCAAACCCGAAGACGCATCTAATTTGAAAAAAGTGCGTAAAAGCGTAGAAGAAATGATGGACAAACATCCTTTATATAAATAATTTTTATTTCTCTCCTGAGAGAATTTATGGCCGAAACAGAATTAGAGAATATCGAAAAAAAGCGTATTCAGGAACTACTAAGTTACCAGATTTTAGACAGCCCTGGCGAGAAGGAATACGACGCAATAACGCGTTTAGCTACTTATTTATGCCAGACTCCTATTGCATTTATATCTTTTGTAGGTGAAGAAAGGGTCTGGTTGAAATCGAAAATCGGTATCGATACTGATGAATTTCCAAGAAAAAATTCTTTTTGCCATTACGCGATTCAGAAAGATGGAGTTCTGGAAATTTATGATTCACTTTTGGATGAAAAATTTGCCAATTCCGCAGAAGTATTTCAGAAATTCAATTACCGTTTCTTTGCCGGAATCCCCTTAATCAATCCAGACGGTTATAAACTGGGAACACTTTGCGTAATTGATCATACTCCCAGAAAGCTGGACGAAGCTCAGATTGATGGTCTGAAAATTATGGCGGATGAAATAGTTTCTCACCTGGAAATGCGCCGTAAAAATTTTGAGTTTACCACCACTTTAGCTAAGTACGAAGAGATTTATACCATGTTTGATACCTCCGCCGAATTACATTGTGTAATGGACCGGGATACTAATCTGACAATGGTTAACCGAAGTGCGGAAAAGTTGCTTGGTTATAACGCAAGTGAAAGTATTGGGCACCCCATCTGGAAATTCCTGATTGAAGAAGACATGTATCAGCTTCTTCCTGTTATCGAGGATGGTTTAAGAAACAAACAAAAATATTTTGAGCTTGAAACACGTGTTCGTACCAAATCGGGTGAAATAAAGTGGGTGGGTTGGTCTGTTGCCGTTCATCAGGGTAAATGGTATGCCAATGGTCGGGATATTACTTATCAGAAAAAAGTTGTTGAGGAGCTTGAGCAATTGTCACTGGTAGCCAGCAAGGTTAATAATGGTGTAATTATTAGCGGTAAGGATAATAACATTATCTGGGTTAATGAGGCTTTAGAAAAAATTACCGGTTACAATATTGATGATCTGCAGGGTTTTAAACTTGGAGATATTTTACTGGGAGAAAAGACTGATAAAAATATTATAGAGCAGGCCAGGGAAAATACACGTAATAGAAAACCCTTCGCAATAGATTTTCTGGCTTACCGCAAAGACGGTCAGCCTATATGGCTTTCTATTATGAACTCTGTTATTTTAAATGAGCAGGGCGAGATAGAAAAACAAATTGAAGTTATTATTGATATAACTGCACGTAAAAATGCGGAGCAGGAATTGCAAACGCTTTCTCTGGTAGCTAGTAAAGCTTCTACAGGTGTAGTCATCAGAAATGCTGAAGGTGAAGTTGCCTGGGTAAATGAAGCTCTTGAAAATATTCTGGACTATAAGCTGGATGAACTTTTTGGTAAGCATCT
>JBBRCI010000089.1:0-10761 GCA_038204935.1 Sphingobacteriales bacterium
TAAATTCTTTTTAAAAGAATATAGACAGATTAAAAGGTTTGTGCTGAAATAATTAATTCACACACAAATAAATTTTACCGACGTGAAAAGGAAATTATATAGGCCTATTCCATGTAAAAAAGCAGATTGAATGGTTCTACAAATTTAAGCCAAGAAAGTAATTCTGGTTGTATTGCAGAGTGTCATTACAAAAATTATGTTTTCTACTAACCATATTCAAAAATTCGCTAATAGTAAAAACAGCCTGATAACAAATTTTCCCTTTTGCGGTAAAATCAGGATTAAACATAATTGTACCCGGATAGTTGGTATATTGATATTCTCTTGATTTGCTATTTAAAAGTGATATTAATTCCTTTTGGTTTATTAATTCATCGTAGTTTCCTGTATTTGTTGAAAATCCCTTTAAACAAAGATTGATTTTGAACTGACTGGCTTTTTCTTCTGATGTAAAAATAAAAACATCCGCAGCAGAAAAAGCTGGGGTAGAAAAATTGCTGATATAGTCTGGAATATATAAAATTTCCGGTAATTGCTTTAACATTTGATATTTGAGAAAGTTAATAGATGAAAGAGATTTACTAAAAGATCAGCAGAGAGTTTTTGCGGAAGGCTTCGTAACCTTCCAGGAATTTATCGATGAATTTTAATCCGTAGTTTTTCAAATCTTTGTATTCTTCGCATTCGAATTTATCTGCTGATAAGCTGAGTACCCGTAAACGTTCTGCCAAATTATGTTCAGAAACCACACGCAATTCTTCCAGAAATTGTTCCGGATCAACTTCTTTCTTTAAAAAAAGTTCGTTGTAGATGTAACGGTAGTAAGCTTCAGATTTTAGCTTATAACTAAGATTTGGTAATACGCTACCAATAAATAACGCTTTCTCCTGAGCAGTTTTTAAAATTTTAAGGTCTTTGTTGACAGATAATTCAGGCATCTTTCCAGATTCAAATTTCAATTTCTCATATAATTCAGCAATTTCAAACGGTTCCAGATCATCTTCAAAAGAATTAATCCTTAATAATGCCGGATAATTATTCAGATTAGACAGTTCAAAATTTTGAAGATTTTTAACTTCCCAATCCTGAATCAGTTTTAAAAGATCATTTAATTCTTCGGGCGAATGGGTGTTTTGCAGGAAACTACGTAAGCGGTTGAGGTCTGCATATTCCAGAAAATTAATGTGAAACTCTTCTATGGTTATCATCGATAGTTCGTTTTAATAGAATAATTTTCCTAAACATAATATTTTGTATTTCAATCCTGGAAAAAAAGGGGTGAACGGTAGGTATTAATGAGTGAACGGTAAAAGCGAATATTAAAGGCGGAAGATTTCGTCGCATTTGCCCCCTAACAAATACGTTTTCATACCTCAAATTTTAATCAATCTTCAATAACTTAGATACAAAATCATAAGGAAATGGCACACATTCAAAAAATTACTCCTAACCTTTGGTTTGATAAAGAAGCCGAAGAGGCTGTCGAATTTTATACTTCCATATTTAAGGATTCATCAACCGGAAAGATTTCAATATATGGAAAAGCAGGATTTGAAGCCCATCATATGCCTGAAGGCACAGTAATGACAATTGAATTTACTTTAGAGGGCAGAAATTCCTGGCATTAAATGGCGGCCCGCATTTTACATTTAACGGAGCAGTCTCGTTTGTAATAAATTGTCAAAATCAGGACGAGATAGATTATAACTGAAATAAACTTTCTGAAGGAGGAGACCCCAAATCGCAAATGTGCGGCTGGCTGAAAGATCAGTTCGGCCTATCATAGCAGGTTGTTCCTTCTATCCTACCTGAACTTTTTACTAAAGCAGGGAAAAATACCGGAAAAGTGATGGAAGCTTTACTCAAAATGAAAAAATTAAATATTGCCAAATTGGAAAGGGCTGCCAATTTGCAGGATGCATAAATTCGTTAATTTTTCATTTACCTGTTTTGTGATTTTTTGAATTGGCCTTGATCAGCAAATAGGGAATTCCTACTGTTATAGCGGCAATCAAACTTATCAATTTAAGGTTGGGGTTATTAAGGCATAAACCGGCGAAATATCCGGCAATGATGATGATCGCCATACCAAACATGGCATTCCTAAATACGGTGGCAATTCCATCTGCATTATACCTGGCTTTATCTTCTTTCGACAGGGTGTTGTAACCGGCTATAAGAAAATACATTTTGCCGTATTTAATCAGAATCCCTAAGAAGAGAAAGAGAATAGCAATTCCAATTATTTCCATAATTTACAACTGAATAAATCCTGAATTCATATTTCTAAAATCAAATTTTTAAACTTCCCATTCCACCGTCAACACCTATAATTTGACCGGTTATCCAGCTACTTTGGTCGCTTAGTAAGAATGAAACCAGGCTGGCCATCTCATCTGCAGTACCAATTCTTTGTAAGGGGTGGCGCTTATTAGATGATTCTTTTTTCTCTTCAGTATTTAACAAAAATCCTGCTAAAGGAGTATCCGTTAAAGATGGAGCAATTACATTCACTCTAACTTTATATGTTGCCAGTTCTGCTGCTAAACTTTTTGCCAGGCCTTCTATTGCAGATTTTGATGTTGCAATTGAAGCATGAAAAGGCATGCCTATTTTAGCCGCAACAGTACTAAATAAAACAATACTAGATCCGTTAGCTCTTTTTAAATTAGGCAGTATTTTTTGAATAATGGCGATTGCTCCTAAAACATTCTGATTAAAGTCGTCTAAAAAATCCTTCTTTGTCAATCTGTTAAATGGCTTTAGATTTATAGATCCCGGACAATAAACAATTCCATGAATTTGTTCCGGCAAATCATTCAAAATATCTAACTCATCACTCACCGGATCTAATTGGTAAAACTTTGTGTTCAATTCTTCCAATTCCTTTGTTAGATTTCTGGAAATGGTGATCAGGTTATTCTCAGCAACTAATAATTGAGAAGTTTTCAACCCAATTCCTTTACCCGCACCAACAATTAGTATATTTTTCAATTGATTTCTTTTTAAGTTATTTAAAATTATGATGAAGATACGATATTGGAGTCCAACAATTTACCTTAGTTGTTGGAGGCCGTTTTTTTTCTTCAATTCATACAAAGCAGTATGAATTCTTGTTTTTAGTGTCATCATAGTTTACAACTTCATTCTGCGGTCCATTCAATTTTCACAGCAGAGAGCTGTTCATTTTCCAGTCGTATTTCAGGTTTACAAACAAACCCGTTTTTTAGATAAAATAACAATGGAGATTTGTATATCGTTCCATCAGACTTTTGACAATTGTCTTTGTCGATTACCCAGGCATTAAGCTTTTCTGCCCTATTTTTTAGTTGATACAAAAGCATATTTCCGAAACCTTTGCCCTGTATTTTATGATCTAAAATTAAAGCGAACCATTTTTCCTTATCTCTCTCAAATATAATTCCCCACCCGGCAATTTCGCTTTCTTCATTAATTAATAAATAATGCATTTTCTGCTTCAGACTGTTGAGATAATTCTCAAAATCTTTGTTTTCATTGAGCATTAGTTTTTCAGGATATTCCTGGTTCCAAAGTTTTCGAATTTTTGTTTTTTGAGTTGATGATAAAACGCTTGTCTTAATGATTTCCATAAATCGAATTTGAAAGTGAAGTGCTAAAAATTTGAATCTCTAAAATCATATGCCTGTTACTTTTGCTTCTGTTTCTTTCATGATTTTTTATTTTTGGAATGCTCTTTATCTATTAAAACAGCAAATTCGTCCGTTGGTTTATTGCCAGATGGATTTTTAACAAGCGGAGGCCATCCGTCTTCCATCAATTGATAAGTAATTCTGCCAAAAAGAATCGTATCCGCGTTGCTCAAAAGTTCATTGGCGTTTTGGTGCAATTCATCATCAACAATAATCGCAGTATGATTGCAAAATCCGTCAAGCGTGACGTTTATGGATGAGATCAGCTTTCTCATATTAACTTCATTAGTTATATACAATATACCTATTCATAAAATAAGGACAATTAAACAGCTTTGGATTATTCCGCTTATTCAATGGAATTTTAGAAACGTTAAATGTTGAATGTGACGATCAAAGGCTTATGGTCGCTGCAATGCGTCCAGTCTTCATAGTTGCCGACTTCAACATTGGTTAATTTAGCAATCAGATCAGAAGATGCGAAACAATAATCAATATGGTATGGCTTATTTTTGTGCCGGTACATAAACAAGGTGGCATGCTCTTCTTTCCCTTGTGTCTGACGGTAAAATTGATGATAGACGCTGAATATTTTTTTCTCTTCTAATTTCTCTACCAAATTTGAGTGGTTTCCTTCCCTCATAGGTTTATCCCAGATCGTGTTGCTGTTAAAGTCGCCGGCCAGAATAGTTTTATTATTTAATATCAGTTCATCATAATACTGAATTGCTTTCCATATCTGCGTTACGTATTGTCCATCTTTATCTTCTGGATTATTGGCCCAGATGGCGAATAAAGTAAAGTCTAGATTTCCACCAATTACAGAAATTGGCAGAATGTTTTTAAAATCTGGGTTGTGGCTTTCATGCAATTTAAATCTATAATCGCTGTAAGAGAATACGCACAATCCTTTGTTAAAATTTGATCCGTACCAGAGAATATCGGTTGGCAATCGTGTTTCTTTACCGAACTTTAACTTATCAGGATGTTCGCATTCCGGAACAATTAAAATATCCGGCTGATGCTTTAAAATGAAATCTGCCTTTTTGCGAAATGCCATGTTGCAGTTCCATGTGATAATTTTCATTTAAATATCAAGATGACTTGAACAAAATCAAGTTATTTTTAAATTTACCTTCAGGCAAAAATCCCTTGAATTTCCTTCCTATAACTAAAGCTTTTACTTCCTAAATCATTTATTGGCTTTTATTATTTCTAAATGCCTTTCTGAATTAAAATTTTCAAAAATTCCACTTTTTATTCCTTCCTGAATTGCATTTTTCAGCAACTGTATTTTGCTTTCTTCTTCTTCTAAAAGGCGTAATCCTGCTCTGATTACTTCACTTGCGTTTTTATATCTGCCTTCATCGATTTTATTCTCAACAAAATCTTCAAAGTATTCTCCTAATGATATTGAGGTGTTTTTTTTCATAACATGAATAATCTACTTTTATAAAAGTACCCAAAATTGGTAAATCGTCCAATCTATATGATGTGTGATTTTCAGTTGCCGCTCTAAATACATAATTACGGCACTATTTATTTTCTTCGCAATACTTTTTAAAATTATCCAGGATAGATTGCCAGCCATTTTTTTGCATATCAATTGAATTTTCGTTTTCCGGATCAAAGGTTTCCGTCACCTGAGTTTGGTCTCCGGATTCTTCAAACTTAATTTCTACTCTCCTGTCGTCTGCCAAAACATACGCGATCAATTTGTGCTCTTCAACCTTTTCATATTTTCCTTCAAAATCAAATGATGCGCTGCCATCCTTGGCCGCCATGTGAAAAACAAACTTTCCGCCTTCGCGTAAATCATTCTCAGCACGTGGCGAATGCCAGTCGTCTGATGCATTGTTCCATTTTACAATATGTTCCGGACCGGTCCAGAATTCCCAAACTTTATCCATTGGAGCATCAATTTTTGCATCAATTATTATTGCGTTATCATTAGTTTTTGCCATGATTTTAAGGATTTTAATTTTTATAGATTCGGTTTATGTTAAATATAAATCAAATCCCGCAAGGGGAAAAATGAGAGATAAAGATTATCAGGTTGTAGGTGAAACTCCCAAGTACATTGTTTGAAACCAAAAATTTATTATTAGATATTGTTAAGAAGAAAACTCACCAATATGCCAGAGAACTCCGGAAGGATCATGCAGAAAGCCTTCTTTGCCCCAGTCAAATTTCTTGACGGGAGTTATTTTCACATTTTCATATTTGTTAGTAAGATCTAATGCCAAAAGTTCCTGAAAATAGCTGTCAACATTTTCAACTTCTAAAAAAAGCATGGTATTATCTATCCAATCCTGCAGGTAATAATCCTGTAAATAAAAAGCTAAATCGTCTAATTTAAAAACAGACATATTTGCTCCCAAAGTAATTTCTTTAAACCCCAAATCACGGTAAAAATTACGTGAAATCTCAAAGTTTTTAGCACCGATAAACGGGCGGATTGATTTTGTTTTTTGGTTCATGATTTATTAAGAAATTATGATCTTCCCTTCAAAAATTTGGTTTATAAATTTAAATTTAATCAAGTAAGGACGCAAGAATAAAAAGTCTAGATTCCGACTTTGAATTCTCCATGTTTCTGCTAAGCGAGTTTAACAAATTTTTCTTCGAGTTTTACATTAAAATTTATTTCTGCTTTCAGTGCTTTGAATACTTTCAGAATAGTATCAATTGATGCGCTGTTGGCACTGCTTTCTAGTTTAGAAATTTGTGCCTTCTGCACCCCGACTAGTTTACCAAGTTCTTCCTGAGTAAGGTTGCGTTCTTGACGGGCAGACTTAATCATTTTTCCTAATATATCCATCCGAAGCTGGTATTCGTATTCTTCACGATCAGTTGAGCCAACTTTGCCTATATACTTATCCTTCATTTCGACAAGTGAATAGGTCTTGATTTCTTTGGTTGCCATATAATTATCTTTTTGATTTGTTCTGGAAATATTTGTCTCTTAACCTTACGGCTCTAGCAATTTCATTTGCGGGAACCTTGTCAACTTTTTTAACTCAAAATATCAGCATCAATAATTTTAAAATATCATTTTGTTGTGGTAGCTCCTATCTGGGCTCCAAGTTTGTCAAATTCAACATCGTTTGGTTCCCAAAGTTCAATCTTGTTTCCTTCGATGTCCATAATGTGAACAAACTTTCCATAATCATAGGTTTCTATAGTATCAGTTACCGTAACACCTTCTTTTTTTAATTCTTTTACAAGCATTTCCAAATCAGCAACCCGATAATTTATCATAAAGTCCTTTGTGGAAGGTTCAAAATATTTGGTCGAATCTTTAAACGGACTCCATTGCAAAAATCCTTTTTTAGTGGAATCAGCGCCTTGCCTATACTCAAATACAGCTCCGTATTGGTTGGTATTTAAGCCGAGATGGACCTGATACCATTCCCTCACCTTTTTCGGGTCCTTGCATTTAAAAAAGATACCACCAACTCCGGTTACTCTTTTAAGTTTAGTTGCGTTGTTTATATTGTTGGTGACTAAATTATTAAAAGCGAAACCAAGTCCGAATGACATGGCTAAAGCAATTGTGAATAGAATTGTCTTTTTCATAGGATTAAAATAATAGGTTTCAGTTTTATATCAGCAAGATCCAGAAATTATTTCTTCGTTTAAAACAGATTTCTCTTAGTCTTTTAAATCGAAAAAATTCAGAGCAAATACATAGGGCAAGGTTATTCTTTTCGAATTATAAAGCAATGAGATCTTAAAAAAATGATCAGAAGATTGTGCTGCGCCTAACACTAAGCTAAAGCGATCGAGATCTTTGGGTTTTATGCCTTGAGAAACGGAAGTTGAAAGAGTATAATTTTGTCCGTTGGTTTTTAATTTTGTATTGTATTCTGCCGAGATAGGCGCAACGGCTCCGTAGCCTCCGCTAATTTCAAAACTTGTTTCAAATTTCAATTTCCTGTTTTCTCCATTCGCATCGGTATATGAAAAAATACCATAGGCAATTCCGCCCTGATCAAAATCTCCGGCAGCATTTTGAAATGCCGCATTATATTTATTGATGGGATCCTTCAGATCAGCCATTTCGCCTAATTCAAATGCCTGCTCCGTTAAACCATAATCTTTCATTAGTTCCCGTATTTCTATCGAAGCATAGGCACTTTCTGTTCCGCCCTTCCCCACAGTTCCAAACCGAATCTGATGCTGCCAGTTTTGATTTTTCCATCCGGAATAAGTTTTATCCGGCGACACACTAAATGCCACGCTAACATTTTTTGCGTCGCCCCAGCCGGCATTATAAAAACCAATAGCTGAAATACCCTGAGGCAGAATAAAGGCAGAATTATTACCCTCACTTTTGATTACACCCAACTGAATTTCATTTAAAAAAATTGCCTCATCCGTATTGTTGGCAATCTTAAAATCGAACATCGGGTAATTCAAACAAATTTCTTCCGTCAGCCCTTTAACTGGTTTATCTTCTTTAATCTGGTTCAAAATCCGCGAATGCGGATTAATGTAAATGGTATCTGAACTTTTGCTGAAGCGGTAGGAAACCGTATCCTCATAATTATACTCGGGATCTGTTTTATTGGTATTGATCAAGGATAAATTAAGGTTTAAATCTCCGTATTGAAACGAAATGGAATTATCGCTTAAATTGCCTTCGGTCTTAATTTTGTTGTCCGATTTGAGCTGCAATTCTTTAACGTCTTCCAGCGATTTATCAACAACCACCGTAGTATCAATTTCGGTTTTGTATTTCATGATTATTTTGAACGGATATTTAATCTGCTGAACCGAATAATCCATATTGACGGTACCGTATGAATCTGTGAATGACGATTTACCCAAGGAAGGAAATATAACTTCAACATCTTTCTTTAGTTTTCCGTCGATGTAAATGGTGGCTTTAAAATTTTTCAGGGTACAATCTCCCTCCTCTTTCCAGCCCGCCGGATTGACCAGGTAAACCAATGCAAAAACAGCAACAGCACCTGTTGCCGTAAGCATGGTATTAGTAAATTTCATCGCACCCGGAATTGTCGCGGCAAACGCTCCGGCAGCAATGGCAATCAATATCCGAAAGAAATTTAATTGAGGATTTGTGGGACAGGGAATAAAAATAAATACGACCAGCAGAATTAATAAGAAAACTGTCCCGGCAATGATGCTATACCATTTAGTAGAATTTTTCGACCTCATAAATTCAGTTTAATTATTCCCCGTAGCGTTAATAAACACTACAGCGAGTTTAAAAGAACAGCAACAATCTATAAAGCGTTGTCGCTTTCTTTAAATATAATTAATTCAGAATTTATAAAACGAAGATTGTAAGAATATTAAGATTAAAAACTAATATCAGAAATCGTCCTCGTTTTTAACGAGGATGGTGAGAACTGCATTTTTAATGCAGGAGTAAAGTTGGGATTTTCATAAATTCTACAATTTATCAATCGTTTTTAAATTTCCATTTTGAATTTCAGCTAATCGCGATAAAACGCTATTCTCTTGCATCCGCGTTTTAAACGCGGACGATTAAACGAGGAAGATTGGGGAACCGCTATAATGGTCTTTTTGCAGTTATACTCATTTTGCCGTTTGTTGTCAACCTTGCACTCTGCAACTTCCGAATATTCTCTTCAGCAGCATTTGTTTCATTTCTTAAAACCCAATCAAGGCCGCGATATCCATTCAGTAGAATTATTCCAGCACCATCTTCTGCCGCTTTCCATTTACCCGTTATAATTTTCTTATCCATTGTTTTCCAACGATAGGTTTTATCCTTATTAACAACTAAAGCTTCCGTTGCAGAATGAAAAGAATATTCATCGCGTTGGTAAGCTCCATTAGTCCGGGTGTTAACAGCCATCGTTTCTCCAAGTCGCCATTCACCAATAAAAAAGTTGGTCCAGTAATTTTCCCTGTTTAATCCTGTTACACTGCCCCAATCAGCCCAGTCATTCCAATTGGGGGCTCCTTCGCGTGCAATAAGGTATTTCCTTTCTTTCGGCGCTACATTCTTAATAGAATAATTTCCACCAATCCCAACTTCTATTACAGTTCCTTCTTTCCAGCTGCCAATAAAAAATTTCACTTTTTGCCCAACAGCATAAGTTCCAAATGGTGCCCAGTCATTCTTTACGTATTTGTTATTGATGATTACCGTACTTGAATCCTTACCTGGCTTTACAGGAGCTGGTAAAGGAGTACTATCTTTTGAATCTTTATTAGCAGGTATAATATTTGCAGGTGCTTTAGTCAAACCTGCAAGAACAGCAACTATATCTTTAGCACCCACCAGTTTTGCCCTATCCAAAGCTGTGCGTCCATTCGAATCCTTACGGTTTGCCTCCGCCCCTTTACTCAATAGAAACTTCACAACTTCTACATATCCTCCCGAAGATGCGGCCATAAGTGGCGTCAATCCCGAGCTTTCCATTTGCCAGTTTACATCACCACCTCCTTCAACAATACTTTGTACCTCTTTTAAATATCCACCATCAGACTCTCTTATCAGCGCTTCACCCTTCATCTTCGCATCATATTTAGCCCATGGTCCTGTTTGTGCGGAAGCAGTATTAATAAAATAGAATAGAGAGAAAACAATAAGACAAAATTTATACTTCATACAAGGGATTTTATAAGATTTAGAATTGAAACTAATAAATTATTGTTACTCCAACAAATTGCTCCAATTGTCTTCGTTTTTTACGAAGGATTGTTGAGCATTGCCTTTTTTAATGCACTGGTAAATTTGGGATTTTTATAAATCCTACAATTTATCAATCGTTTTTACACATCCATTTTGAATCTCAGCTAATCGCAATATAATCGCTTTTCTAGGGCATCCGCATTTTTAACGCGGACGATTAAAGCACGCATCATTGACAATTTGTCATCTCCAACATTCAATGTTGATGCGAGATTAGAAATGTTTCTGTTTAAACGATTTGCAATTGAGTCTTTCAACTCTTCGAAATTCAATAATTGAAAATAATTAGGTACCTATTTTCTATTGAACGGTAAAATTTACCCAAAAAGCAACAAAGAATTATTCATCTCCTACCCTTTTCTCAAAACAAACACTGTTCTCCACTCCGGCATATTG
>JBBRCI010000090.1:0-10565 GCA_038204935.1 Sphingobacteriales bacterium
AGAAAATGCCTGTTCAAAATGTACATCTGCAACCCGCAGAACTAATTTTATATTATGAACAAGCTTTTCCAACCTGTACAAATAAAAAGTATACAATTAAAAAACCGCATGGTGGTTTCGCCAATGTGCCAGTATTCAAGCGAAGATGGTTTTGCCAATGACTGGCATCTGGTTCATTTAGGAAGTCGTGCGGTTGGCGGGGCAGGTTTAATTATCGCAGAAGCAAGTGCAGTATCTCCCGAAGGAAGAATAACTCCTTCAGATTTAGGAATCTGGAAAGATGAACATATTGAAAAATTAAAATCGATAACGGAATTTATTCATCAGCAAAATTCTGTTGCCGGAATTCAGCTGGCACATGCCGGAAGAAAAGCAAGCTGCAAATCTCCCTGGGATGGTGGCAAACAGATCTCAGATGAAAATGGAGGCTGGCAACCTGTTGCTCCTTCTGCTATTCCTTTCCGTGATGGAGATGTTAAACCACATGAATTAAGCGAACAGGAAATTAATGGAATTATAAATGATTTTAAATCTGCGGCAGTAAGAGCTCGCAAAGCTGGATTTAAATTACTTGAGATCCATGCTGCGCATGGATATTTGATCAATTCTTTTCTTTCGCCTTTAAGCAATAAAAGAAATGATGATTATGGTGGAGAATTTGAAAACCGAATCAGATTTCTCATCAATATTACCGATGCAGTTAATGAAGTTTGGCCGTCAGATTTACCATTATTTGTACGAATTTCTGCGGTCGACTGGGCAGAAGATGGCTGGACAATTGAAGATTCGGTTAAACTCGCCGCAATACTTAAAACTAAAAATGTCGATTTAATAGATTGCTCATCCGGTGGTTTGGTGCCTTATGCTAAAATTGAAACCGGTCCGGGTTACCAGGTTCAGTTTGCAGAAGCTGTTAAGTCCGGCGCAGGAATTTTATCGGGAGCTGTAGGCATGATTACGAATCCGGAACAAGCGGAAAAGATATTGGAAGAAGGCAAAGCAGATTTGATTTTTATGGCCAGAGAATTTTTACGGGAGCCTTATTTTCCTCTAAATGCAGCCAAAGAGTTAGGAGAAGATATTCATTGGCCCCTGCAATATTCACGTGCGAAATAAGATCTAAGGAATAGAGTTTACAGTTCTTTACAAGCAATCAATTTAGAAAAAGCTGATGCTTTCTTCTCCAAATGTCATCCTGAATGTAACGAAGGATCTGTCAAAAAAAGCTTTGAAATACATTCTGGCAAAGCTGCTCGTTGCTGTTGTATTTCATCGGTTTCAGTTCCTTCACTGCGTTCAGGATGACAGATAAACTTTAGTTAAGTAAGTTCTTCCAGCTTACCAGTTTTCCAATTATATTTTCCAAATCTGCGGCTGCAACACGTTCCTGTTCCATGCTATCGCGATGACGGATAGTTACCGTTTGATCTTCCAAAGTCTGATGATCTATGGTGATACAGAAAGGTGTTCCTATTGCATCCTGTCGGCGATAGCGTTTACCGATAGAATCTTTCTCATCATACTGCATGTTGAAATCCAGTTTCAACAGATCCATAATTTCTCTGGCTTTTTCGGGCAAACCATCTTTTTTGGTTAAAGGCAAAACGCATGCTTTTACTGGCGCCAATGCCGGATGAATATGTAATACCGTACGCGAATCTTTTTTCTCATCGGTACTTAAATCCTGTTCTTCAAAGGCATTGCACATGGTTAATAAAAACATGCGGTCAAGCCCGATTGAAGTCTCAATTACATACGGAATATAATTTCCATAAGGTTTGCCTTCTTCATTCAGTTCATTATCAAAATATTGCATTTTCTTGGTAGAAAACTGCTGATGCTGACTTAAATCGAAATCTGTGCGACTGTGAATTCCTTCAACTTCTTTAAATCCGAAAGGAAATTCAAATTCAATATCAACGGCAGCATTTGCATAATGCGCTAATTTTGCATGATCATGATATCTGTATTTTTCTGGAGCAGTTCCTAAAGCTAAATGCCATTTTAAACGCATTTCTTTCCAGTAAGAATACCATTTCATTTCTGTGCCGGGGCGAACAAAGAATTGCATTTCCATTTGTTCAAATTCACGCATACGCATGATGAACTGACGTGCAATTACTTCATTTCTAAAAGCTTTTCCAATTTGTGCAATTCCAAAAGGAATTTTCATTCTTCCGGATTTCTGAACATTTAAAAAGTTAACAAAAATTCCCTGTGCAGTTTCCGGGCGAAGATAAACCTCATCCGCACCTTCGGCCATAGCGCCCATTTGTGTTGAAAACATTAAGTTAAACTGACGTACATCTGTCCAGTTCCTGGTTCCGGAAATCGGACAAACAATTTGATGTTCTTCAATTATTTCTTTCAGGCGAGGTAAATTATCCGCTTTTAAAGCTTCATCTAAATCATTCTGAAGTTTTTCTGCCTTATCTGTTTTTCCGTCTTTCTCATAACGAGTAATTTTATCTTCTATCAGATTATCTGCACGGTAGCGCTTTTTAGAATCCTTATTATCAATCATCGGATCGGCAAAACCATCCACGTGTCCACTGGCTTTCCACACTTTTGGATGCATAAAAATGGCGGAATCAATACCCACAATATTTTCATGCATTTGCACCATACTTTTCCACCAGTAGGTTTTTATATTATTTTTTAATTCTGCTCCCAGCTGACCATAATCATAAACGGCGCTTAAACCGTCATAAATTTCGCTCGACTGAAATACAAAGCCATACTCTTTAGCATGACCGATTACATTTTTAAAAAGTTCGTCGTTGTTCTTGCTCATATTGCCGCAAATATAAAAGAACAAAACTATATGTAAGTTTCTAATTCAATATGTATGCAAAATATCAATCCTAAATTTTAAGTTTTTAAAAATTATAATTCTAACTTTGTAATAAGCTTATTGTTAAGCTTTTAATATAATTGGTTCAAGTTTTATTTAATTGATTTAATTATGAAAAGATTAATAACTATTATTTTTTTGGCAGGATTCGGAATTCTGACAAGCAATGCACAAACTCAAAAAGGAAATGTGATGTGGGGTGCAAGTGTAAGTAATATTGGACTTGATTTCCAGAAGGGAAATACAGGATTTAGTTTTGATCTGACGCCTAAAATTGGGTATTTTATAAAAGATGATCTGGCAGTAGGTCCTGAGGTTCTTATTGGGTTAAATACAAATTCGGGTTCAACAGTTTTTAATTATGGAATTGGAGGCTTTGGCAGATATTTTTTAAGCCCATCCGGAACAACTTCAGTTGGAAAAGGCTCTCGCTGGTTTTTAGAAGCCAATGCAGGCTTAACCGGAACCAATGTTAAAATTAAAGGCTCTTCATCATCAAATACAAATGGAGTGGGAATTGGTTTTGGCCCAGGGCTTTCGTATTTTGTAACTGACAGAATTGCACTGGAAGGATTACTGAAATATAACCTGGGAGTTGGATTCGGTAATTCTACCACAACAAACCGTTTAAATCTGGGTATTGGATTTCAAATCTATATTCCTGGAAAAAGCTTGATGAACCGGGTTTCTGAAAAGTAAGTTTACTTAAAAACAGTTTCTATTAAACTCCTTTACTCATTTTACTTCAATCATTTAAAAATTAATATAACTTCGGACATTTGGGATATTCATCTCAAATTACTAGGTCATTTTTGATTTAAGAAGCAGTTGAAGTAAAATGAGTATTCAGGTTAATAACATTACTAAATTATACGACCAGCAAAAAGCTGTTGACGGAATAAGTTTTACAGCTAAAAGCGGCAGCGTGTTAGGTTTTCTTGGTCCAAACGGAGCGGGAAAATCAACCACGATGAAAATTTTAACCTGCTATATTTCTCAAACATCCGGCACAGCCGAAGTATGCGGATTTGATGTGAATGAAAATCCGATGGAAGTAAAAAGAAATATCGGGTATTTGCCAGAGCACAATCCCTTATATCTTGATCTGTACGTAAAAGAAGCATTGGATTTTATCGCCGGAGTGCATCAAATTCAAAATAAAAAAGAACGCATTAAGGAAGTTATTGAAATGACGGGATTGGGTGAAGAGCAAAACAAAAAAATAAATGCTCTTTCCAAAGGTTATCGTCAACGGGTTGGTTTGGCGCAAGCCATTTTACATGACCCTAAAGTGTTAATTTTAGATGAACCCACTTCAGGCTTGGACCCTAATCAAATTATTGGCATCAGAAAGCTAATTCTGGAACTTGGAAAAACAAAGACGGTGATACTTTCCACGCATATTATGCAGGAAGTAGAAGCAATCTGCGACCAGATAATCATCATCAACAAAGGCAAAATTGTAGTTGATGATACCTTACAGAACCTTAAAGAAAACAGTTTCGGAAAAACTCTGGAACAAATTTTTATAGGCCTGACTAATTAAAAATACTAAACTGATTCTCTGATTTGTTAGTTACGATGACAAAGCTTTTTTGCTTTAGGGGTTATTTGTACTAATTTCGGGCACAGAACATAAATTACTAAAGTGTTAACAATTTTAAGCAAAGATCTTTCTGATTTTTTCAATTCGCTGGTTGCATACATTACCATTGGAATTTTTCTTTTAGTAACCGGTCTTTTTCTTTGGGTTTTCCCCGATTCGAGTATTTTAGATTACGGTTACGCCGGATTGGACAGTTTATTTAATGTGACGCCTTATATTTTCATGTTTTTAATACCAGCCGTAACCATGAAATCATTTGCCGAAGAAAGAAAAGAAGGAACCTATGAGTTACTAGCTACCAGACCACTGAGCGAATGGCAAATTGTGTTGGGCAAGTTTATGGCCAGTTTTGTTATAGTTCTGCTTACGCTGATTCCAACTTTGATTTACTATTTTTCGGTTTATAATTTAGGTGTTACTATAGGAAATATAGATTCCGGCGCTGTTATAGGTTCTTATATTGGTTTGCTTTTACTCGGCGCTGCGTTCACTTCTATCGGCATTTTTGCGTCTTCCATCAGTAAAAATCAAATTATCTCTTTCGCGATAGCTGTATTTTTATGTTTTTTCGCTTTCAGCGGATTTGATTCTTTTAGTCAGTTGCTTTCTTTACAATCAATTGGATCAACTATTACTGCTGTTGGTATTAACGCACATTATCAATCTATGAGCCGGGGTGTTTTAGATACCCGTGATCTGGTTTATTTTTTAAGCTTCATCGCTTTATTTCTGGTCTTAACTAATTTAATATTGAGAGGTCGGAAATGGTAAATACGCGGTCTAAAGATTTTAAGCAATTCGGATTTATATTGCTGGCAATTCTGCTGGTAAATTTAATATCTACTTTCTTCTTCGCCAGGTTAGATTTTACAAAGGATAAGCGATATACCTTATCAGATATTTCTAAAAATTTAGTTTCAAATTTGGATGATAATTTACAGGTAACAGTTTATTTAGAAGGAGAATTTCCTGCGGGATTTAAACGCCTTCGGAATTCAACAAAAGATTTACTGACAGATTTGAAAGCTTATTCGGGAGGAAAGCTACATTTCGATTTTATTAATCCTTCTTCAGGAGATTCTAAAACTCAGGAAAGTTCATATCAGCAATTAATGGAGAAAGGTATAGAGCCAACAAATCTGAGTGTTAAAACAGAAGAAGGTTTATCTCAAAAAACCATTTTTCCGGCAGCATTAATAACTTATAAAGGCAGACAATACGCTGTTAAATTATTACAAAGTAGAGCTGGAGCATCACCCGAAGAAGTATTAAATAATTCGGTTGAGAATTTAGAATACGCATTTGTTAGCGCTATAAAAAAAGTAACATCAGGCGGCAAAGCCAGAATTGGGTTTACCGAAGGACACGGGGAATTAACAGATTTACAATTAAACGATGCTATGAAATCATTGGAAGATGGTTATGAAGTTGGCCGGGTAGATCTGAACTTGATTCCATTAGCTGGAATGGATAAGTTAAAGCTTTTGATAATTCCGAAGCCTGATAAACCTTTTACAGAAGCAGAGAAATTTAAAATAGATTATTTTGTGATGAATGGCGGCCGGGTTTTCTGGGCCATTGATCAGGTAAATGCGGAACTGGATAGTTTGCGTGGTGCCGGAGAACAATTAGCTTTTCCGAAGAAATTAAATCTGGATGATATTTTATTTAAATATGGTGCCCGAATCAATTACAATTTAGTTGCGGATATGAATAGTGTTCAAATTCCGATAAATGTGGGTAAAGTTGCGGGACAAGGTCAGATTCAATTAGTACCCTGGTTGTTTTATCCTATTTTTATCCCCACCTCAAAATCTCCTGTTGTAAAAAATCTGGATGGAATCAGGAGTGAATTTGCCAGCACAATTGACTTAATTGATGTTAAAGGAATTCGAAAAGATGTTATTTTAAGCACTTCACCTTTTAATCGTGAAATTGAAGCTCCAACATTGCTTTCATTACAAATGGTTGAGCAAGAGCCAGATCCGGCAACTTTCCAGAGTTCGCCAAAACCAGTTGCAGTTTTGCTGGAAGGTTCTTTCCCGTCCAACTTTAAAAACAGGCCTATCCCGGAAGGAATTGAGCAGGATGTAAAAATCCCCGAAAAGGGAAAACAAACAAAAATGATTATTATGGCTGATGGCGATATTTTGAGAAACCAAATCAGCAGTACCGATGGTTCGCCTTTTCCTTTGGGTTATGATCGCTACACGCAACAACAATACGGCAACAAAAATTTCCTGCTAAATATTGCCGATTATCTGACAGATGATACAGGAATTATTGAATTGAGAAATAAAGAAGTTAAAATAAGGCTCCTGGACAGAGCCCGCATAAAGGACGAAAAAACCTTTTGGCAGGTAATAAATCTGATTGTGCCTTTAATAATGTTGATAGTTTTTGGCATTTTTCAACATTATTACCGCAGACGAATGTATGCCCGTTAATTTTTATATTTTTGAACCTGGTACAAAATCTAAAATTTCTGTACCGTTACATTATACCGATACAAATCAAATACTAGTTAAGATAAGAAAATGAGATTTATTGTTTCAACATCCACTTTGTTAAAGCAGTTGCAGGCCGTGAATGGTGCATCAAGCAGCAGCACCGTTTTGCCAATTCTGGAAAACTTTCTTTTTGAAATAAAAGATGGAATTCTAACAATTTCTGCAACCGATCTGCAAACCAGCATGACAACTAATCTTCCAGTAGAATCTAAAGAAGATGGTAAGGTGGCAATTCCTTCTAAAATCTTATTAGAAACTTTAAAAACTCTTCCTGATCAGCCGATTTCTTTTTCTGTTGATGACAGTACTTTTTCTATCGAGATAAGTGCCGGCGATGGTAAATATAAATTGAGCGGAGAAAATGGCGAAGATTTTCCAAAGATTCCAGCCGTAGAGAATGCTTCTTCAGTTAGTATTTCTGCACCGGTTTTAGCGGAAGCGATTAATAAAACATTATTTGCGGTTAGCAATGATGAACTTCGTCCGGCAATGACAGGTGTTTATTGCCAGTTGAGTCCGCAACATGTTACCTTTGTTGCTACTGATGCGCATAAATTGGTTCGTTACCGCCGCTTAGATGCAAAATCTGATTCGGCAACTACGTTCATCCTTCCCAAAAAAGCTCTTACATTATTAAAATCATCATTGCCTGCAGATGATGTTCAGGTTGCTGTAGAATTTAACAGCACCAGTGCGTTTTTCCGTTTTGGGAATATCAACCTGATTTGTCGTTTAATTGATGAGCGTTACCCGGATTACGAAGCAGTAATTCCTCAAAATAATCCCAATAAACTGGTTATTGACAGAAGTTTATTTTTAAACTGCCTTCGCCGTGTGGTTATTTTTGCAAACAAAACAACTCACCAAGTGAGATTAAAAATTACTGGAAGTGAATTGAATATATCTTCAGAAGATATTGATTTCGCAAACGAAGCGCATGAGCGTTTAACTTGTCAGTACGAAGGTGAGGACATGGAAATTGGCTTTAACGCAAAGTTTTTAATTGAAATGTTGAACAATTTAGGCGGTGATGAGGTGTTGTTAGAAATGAGCACGCCAAATCGTGCTGGTTTACTAATGCCTCAAAGTCATGATGAAAATGAAGAAGTTTTAATGCTGGTTATGCCTGTAATGCTTAACACGTACGCTTAATTATTTTTATTCAAAATATTTAAACCTTCAAGCTGTGTAAGATTGAAGGTTTTTTATTGTATTGAATATTCTTATACCTATTGGAAAATTCTATCTTAAAAAAAGATTAATATAATCAGCATATTTCTATTTTTGAACACATTTAAAAATTAAGTATTTTGGATTTAGTAAGCAGTATAATAGATTTTATTCTTCATATAGATAAACACCTTATCGAAATTGTTCAGAACTATCAAACCTGGACCTACCTTATAATCTTCCTGATCATATTTGCTGAAACAGGCTTTGTGGTAACTCCTTTTTTACCCGGTGATTCATTGCTTTTTGCTATTGCGGCATTAATTGCCAAAGGTGGAACTGGATTGGATATTTTCCTAATGGGATTTTTGCTTTCTATATCTGCAATAGCAGGAAATACTGTAAACTATTATCTCGGTAATTATCTTGGTCCAAGGGTTTTTAAGCCTGAAAATAAAATTTTAAAACTCGATTATTATTTAAAGACACAAGCATTTTTCACTAAACACGGAGGCAAAGCCGTTATATTTAGTCGGTTTCTTCCGATATTCAGAACAATTGCTCCATTTGTAGCTGGAGTTGGAGCTATGCCAATTGGGCGTTATACGTTATATAATATTATTGGAGGTGTATCCTGGGTAGTAAGTTTTCTGGCATTAGGATATCTTTTTGGCAATATTCCAGTGATAAAACAAAATTTCACTCTGGTAATTGTCGCTATAATTCTACTCTCAGTATTGCCTGCCATTTACGCCGGAGTTCAATCCAGATTTAAAAAGAAAAGAGTAAGCTAATTATATTTTTAACAGAAAGATTACACATACCACTACATGAAATTCCGGCCCTTGTTGTCGGAATTTCTATTTTTGCCCATAATTATTGATCCATGGCATGAATTTGGTTCAGCAAGCACTTTAAAATTATCAACAAACCCAAAAAGAATTGTGGAAGTTACCGGCGGCATTTTAGATTTTATCCTTCATATAGATCAATACCTGATTCAAATTGTTAGTCACTATAAAAACTGGACATACTTCATACTATTTCTAATCATTTTTGCTGAAACCGGTTTTGTGGTTACGCCTTTTCTGCCAGGCGATTCGCTTTTATTTGCCGTTGGTGCTTTAATTGCAAAAGGGAATACTGGCCTGGATATTTATTTAATGGGATTGCTTTTGATAGTTGCCGGTATTACCGGTAATTCATTGAATTATTATCTTGGGAGTATTTTAGGGCCAAAAGTTTTTAAGCCGCACAATAAGATATTAAAGCTCGAGTACTATGTTAAAACCCAGGAGTTTTTTAATAAACAGGGGGGGAAGGCTGTGATTTTTAGTCGGTTTTTACCAATATTCAGAACGTTGGCACCTTTTGTAGCGGGGGTAGGTAGAATGAATTTCGGCAAGTTTACCTATTATAATATTGTGGGAGGAATTCTCTGGATAGTAAGTTTCCTGGGACTTGGTTATGTGTTTGGAAATATTCCTGTAATTAAACATAATTTCACTTACGTGATGCTGGCGATTATTATTTTAACTATTGTTCCGGCTGTTATTGCTGGAATAAAAACCAAACGCGACATGAAAAGATCGGCTTAATTTTCATCCCGTCCAATAATTTTTCCCTTTCTGTAAAGCTTTTCTTCTTTATCAGCCATGTTTCGCTCTTCATTAGTCTGGTTTTTTCTGCTTAAATTTTTAAGGTCTGGCTGACCGGCATCCACCCATGCGGAAAACCAAAAATTTCCAATTGATTTAATGGAAGATCTCATCTGAGTTTCAACCATTCCCTTAAGAGCTGTATGATAATAAGTAGAATATTCTTCAGAATATTGCTTTATCACCAGTCCATTTCTTTCGCTGAAAGAATACTTTCTATCTGATGGAAAACTTTTACTGAGTCTTGATTCAATTTTTAAAACTGAATCTTTTAACTGATATGTATTCTGAACTATTTTCCAGGCTTCCTTTAAGGGGTTTTCGATGTATTCGGATTTGCCCACATAATAGTCATAATCATCAGAGAATAATTCCGGTAATCGACTTTCCCAGAATGCGTGTATGCCCACTTGGTTGGTCAATTGTCCGTTATAATTCTCAGTTGTATGTAGTGGAACGTGTGCATCTGCAATATAATGACCAATATCTGCTGAGTACTTCAATATTTTCGCTGAGTCGCGATTCTCAAAGGCTTTTACTAAAGAATAATAGGTTCGTTCAATTTGCCAGGGAACAATTCCGTTGGATGTAATTGTTTTTACCCCATATTTTTCTGTTGCTGCTTTCCACTTTTTGGGTAAGCTGTCAAAAGGAGAAATACCATATCTATCTGCATCTAAAAAGTGCCGCGGCGCTTCCAGAGAATCTGAATATCTTCTTTTATCAGGATCTACTGCATGAACCGTTAAATAGTCAATATTGCTTTT
>JBBRCI010000091.1:0-10434 GCA_038204935.1 Sphingobacteriales bacterium
TTACAGCAAAAAAGGTCATCAGGTAACTTATTTAGGCGAAGAAGATATGGACGGAACTCAGGTCTATAAATTAAGATTGGATACAAAAGATGGCGTTGCCATTACGTATTATGTGGATGCCGAAACCGGATATATTATTAAATCTTCGACCAAGAAAAAAATTGGTGAAAAAGAAACCAATACCGTTGTTTTGTTATCCAATTATAAAAAAACAGATGACGGTTATGTGTTCCCTTACACCTTTGAACAATCTGCAGAAGGTGCCGGGAAAATTATTATCAACATCAGCAAAATTGAAACAAATGTGCCGGTTGACGAAAGCATTTTTATAATGCCGGCCAAATAAACGGAAGAAATATTTATCAGCCCGGTTCAAAAAGAACCGGGTTTTTTTAATTCTAAAAATTTTCCATTATGAAACGTATTCTACTTTTTAGTATCATCCTGTTTTTGTTTTCGGATTTTGAAACTTCCGCTCAGGTAAAAGTTACTTCTGCAACTTTAGGAAGTATTGAAGGGCATAGTATTGGTCCCTCTGTAATGGGTGGCCGTATCAGCGCCATTGATGGAGTAGCCAAAACTCCACGAATACTTTATGTAGGCGCAGCCGGTGGCGGAGTTTGGAAAACCTCTAATGGAGGTGCATCTTTCAAATCAATTTTTGATAAATATTGTCAGTCAATTGGTGCTATTGCCGTAGATCAGAATCATCCGGATACGGTTTGGGTAGGCAGTGGCGAAAGTAATATGCGCAATACGGTTTCGGTTGGTGACGGATTGTATCTCAGTACTGATGCGGGTGATAATTTCCAGAAAGTAGGATTGGATAGCTCCGAGCATATCAGTAAAATTATAGTTGATCCGAAGAATTCGAAGAATGTGTATGTGGCCGTTCCGGGGCATTTATGGAATGACAGCAAGGAACGCGGATTGTACAAAACTGTTGATTTTGGTAAAACCTGGCAGAAAATTTTATATGTGGATGAAAAGACCGGGTGTGCAGATATCGCAATTGACCCCACAAATTCGAATATCGTTTACGCAACCATGTGGGAATTCCGTCGCACACCTTATTCCTTCAATTCCGGAGGCAAAGGAAGCGGAATTTATAAAAGTATTGATGCCGGCAAAACCTGGAAAAAATTAACTAAGGGTTTGCCTTCCGGCGATTTCGGACGAGTTGCTTTAACACTTGCTCCAAGTTCGCCTAAAAATTTATTGGCTATTGTAGAATCAGAAAATACCGGTTTGTATATTTCTGCCGATGGAGGCGAAAACTGGAAACAACAGGCCGCAACATTAAATGTGGTTTCCCGTCCATTTTATTTCAGCACGCTGGTAATAGACCCCATTGATCCGAAACGGGTTTATCGCCCGGCTTATGTTTTTTCTTACAGTAATGATGGCGGATATTCATTTACAGATGCTGGTGGCGACGGTGTTTCTGTGCATCCGGATCATCATGCGCTCTGGATCAATCCGCAAAATACAAATCAAATGTATCTCGGTACAGATGGTGGAGTTTACATGAGTTTAGATCGAGGAAATTCATGGTTATTTTTAAATTCTATTCCAGTATCACAATTCTATCATGTGGCAACAGATTTAAAATCTCCTTATAATGTATATGGCGGATTACAGGATAATGGTAGCTGGATGGCGCCTTCGGTTGCACCGGGAGAGGTAGAAAATGGCGATTGGGAAGTGCTTTATGGTGGCGATGGATTTTGGGTTCAGCCATCTTTAGAAAATGAGAATATTGTCTTTGCCGAGTACCAGGGCGGAAATATGGTGAAGGTAAATACCAAAACAATGCAGTCTGTAGGCATAAAACCATTCCCTTTAAGTGGCGAAGAAAAATTGAGATGGAACTGGAACACTCCATTGGTGGCAAGTCCGACCAATAAAAAAACACTGTATACAGGAGCTCAATATTTATATAAAACTCAGAATGAAGGCCAGACATGGAAACAAATTTCTCCCGATCTGACAACCAATGATAAGAATAAACTGAAGCAGGAAGAATCCGGTGGTTTGTCGGTGGATAATACCTCGGCAGAAAACCATTGTACCATTTTTACGATTGCCGAATCTCCTTTAGATGAAAATGTAGTTTGGGTGGGAACCGATGACGGAAACTTACAATACACAACCGATGGAGGTAAAACCTGGAATAACGTAACGGCTAATTATTCTAAAACTGGTATTCCGGTGGGAACCTGGGTGAGCAGCATTGAACCTAGCCGTTTTGACAAAAACACCGTTTACGCCACGTTTGATAATCACATGTATGGCGATACTAAAACTTACATAGCCCGGTCAAATGATATGGGTAAATCGTGGACTCTTTTTAACAGTTCATCCTTTAAAGGCTTTGCTCATAAATTAAAGGAAGATCTTGTAAGTAAAGACTTGCTTTTTGCCGGCACAGAAATGGGACTTTACACATCAACCAATGGCGGCGCTGACTGGGTTTTATTCAAATCTAAAATACCTGAATATGCCATGGTTCGTGATATTGTTATTCAGCCTCAAACCAATGATTTGGTATTGGCAACTCATGGAAGAGGAGTTCTGATAATTCCGGATATTTCTTCCTTACGAAAATTGTCGGCAGATATTCTGGAGAAGAACGTGTACATCTTTCCTGCAAAATCAGAAGAAATCAGTACGTCGTATTATAATAATTTTCCGGCCATTACTTACTATTTAAAAGATCGGATAAATGATGATGTTCGGGCAGAAATTTTAGACAAAGAAGGAAATGTTTTGCAATCCCTACCGGGAAGTAAGCGTAAAGGGATAAATCGGATTTACTGGAACATGCGTGTAAAACCTCCGCGTGTTGCAAGTGGTGGCGCAAAAGCAGATTTCGGTGGATTTTCTGCACCTCTGGTTATGCCTGGAGATTATACAGTGAAGCTGATGATTGGGAAAGACAATTATGAAAGCAAAATCACTTTAGTAAATGATGCACAGGCAACCTATACCGCCGAGGACCGAACTCTGCAATACAAAACCAGTATGAAATTATTTGGTCTGATGGAACAATTGGCGAATTTAAATGATCAGGTTTTGGGAGTTCAGGAACGTATTAAAAACACTTTAGAAAAACCTGAAGCTGCTAAGAATAAAAAGGTTCTGACAGAATATAATAATGAACTGGAGAAAGTAAGGGCCACATTATTAGCTACGCAGCAGAAATCTATGTTTGCGGATGAAGAAAGAATACGGGAAAATTTAAGTGAAGTTTTCGCGGCAGTTGTTTCTAATGAAGGCCGCCCTACAGACTCGCATTTACAGCGTATGGAAGGTCTGAAAGTGGAACTTGAAAAAGCAACAGAAGCGTTCCAAAAAGTGCAGAAAAAATATTCTTCAAAACTTCCGGAAGTGACGGCGAAAGTGGAGGGGAAAAAGTGATATTTTTAGTTTAAATAATATGCACACGCGGTACGCGTGTGCTAGTACCAAAATTATCAACTGCATCTCTATATGAAAATTGCCACATATAATGTCAACGGCGTCAACGGACGATTGCCTGTGTTGCTTCGCTGGCTGGAAGAAACCGCACCAGATGTTGCTTGTCTGCAGGAACTGAAAGCGCCACAGGAAAAATTTCCTGAGCAGGCAATCAGGGATGCAGGATATGATGTCATCTGGCATGGACAAAAAAGTTGGAATGGGGTAGCCATCCTGTCGAAAGTTGGGAAGCCTGAAGAAATTAAGCGAGGTCTTCCGGGTGATGAGGAAGATTTACAAAGCCGCTATATAGAAGCTAACGTGAACGGAATCCGGATTGCCTGTCTTTATCTGCCAAACGGGAACCCGGCACCAGGACCTAAATACGATTATAAACTGGACTGGTTCAAGCGTTTGCAACTTCATGCGAAGGAACTTATTTCTCTTAATATTCCCGTAGTTATAGTTGGAGATTATAATGTGATTCCCACCGAACTGGATGCCTATAAAGCAGAGCGATGGGTTGATGATGCACTTTTCCGACCGCAAACGAGGTCTGCATTTGAAGAATTGATGGCCCAAGGTTGGACCGATGCCATCCGCAAATTGTATCCCAATGAAATCATTTATACCTTCTGGGATTATTTCCGCAATGCCTATGGCCGCAATGCAGGTTTACGCATTGATCATTTCCTGCTAAGTCCCCAACTAGAAAAGCGCCTTCTTGCAGGTGGCGTTGACCATAATGTAAGAGGATGGGAAAAGTCAAGTGACCATGGACCGGTTTGGATTGAATTGGAGGAGGGGTAAGGCTGGCGTTGTTCCCTTGCATTTTTGTCTGCATTTAAAGGTCTTCATTATCAGCAAGAAAATGAAGACCTTTATTTCTCCTTATTAATATTCACCTGATTATAAAATGAAAAAAGGCTGCTTGTTTCTAAGCAACCTTGTCAATACACAATTTTCAATTGTCAGCAGAATGAGAATATTTAATCGAAGTTCGTTATTATTGAACAAACTCCAATTTTCCGTCTGTTAAGCGATAGAACGCACCTACAATTTTTATCTGTCCTTTTTCCTCCATTTCTTTTAAAATAGGACTTTTTGTTCTGATCTGCTCTAATGCGTAACGGACATTATTTTCAGAAACGTGTTTTACAAAAGCCTCATTTTTTGAGCTTTTTTCGCCTTCAAAATCCTGACTCATTGCTACAGCAGGTTTTATTTTGGAGAGCATGGATGTGATGTTGCCTAAATTAACATCGTCAATGGCTCCTTTTATGGCTCCGCAGTGCTGATGTCCCATTACCAACACTAATTTTGCTCCTGCCACTTTGCTGGCAAATTCCATACTTCCCAATATGTCCTCATTCACAAAATTACCGGCAACGCGTGCAACAAATACGTCGCCAATACCCTGATCAAAAACATCTTCTACAGGCACGCGGCTATCCAGGCAGCTTAATACAACGGCTTTAGGGAATTGTCCTACGGCAGATCTTCTTACCTGTTCCCTGTAATCTCTGCTTGTAACTGTTCCATTATTGAAACGTTGGTTGCCTTCTTTAAAATCATTTAATACAGCGTCGGGTGAGAGTTTTGCTTGATCTTCCGCTGTCATTACATGCTTTATGATCGGCTCTTTAAGAATAGAAATAGAGGCGGCCGAATTATCCTGGCTTTTAGCTTCCTGATTCAAAGAAGCTAAAAGGAACACTACTGAAAGTAGTGTGGCTGATTTTAAAAAATTACTTTTCATAGTTTTAATTGTTTTTGTTTTTGTATAGTGGAAAATTATTAAACACGACGATTTGAAATTGACTCCTGTTTGTATCTTCTAAAGTTTGCGCCATAAACCCGGCTTCAATTCTCAGAGATTTATTAATCACGTATCCCAAAGCTCCGTAAAGTCGATTTCTGTCAAAAACAGGTGACTGATTATTAACAAATATTTCGTTATACGCCGAGGCATATATGGTATTTTCAATCATTTTCGAATGGTTAATAGGTACATTTAGAGACAATAAGTACCGGAATCGCAAATTAAAATCATCGGGCAAAAAACGTTCTTCTAATCTGTACCGATGCTGAAGAAAAACCCTCGAATAGTTTTGTCTGGTAATAAATTGTTGATAAATCCGGTGTTCGTCTGTTCCTCTTTTTTCTTCAGAATTTGGCAAATACCTTTGCGAATGGATGAAGCCATATCCCAACAAGATATTGTTGTTATTTTCAGACAAGTTATATCCAATTCCTGTGCGTAGAAGTAGTTGCTGTAAATCGCCGGCAAAATTGTAGTTGCGGTATTGCACCTCATTATGCCAATTCCATTTTTTATTAATGGCCTGATTCCCAAAATAAATAAACCAATTTCCAACATCTGATTTTTGCGCAAATGCGGAACCATAATCTAAAATTAGAGCTGAAAAAATTAAGGCATATAGTTTAATTATCTTTTTCATGTTGGCTTTTATTGGGTTTTTGGTAAAACCATACTATTCAACGGTCAAGTAAATGCTTGAATTGATGATCACTTTTTTATTTTCAATAACGGATTGTTTTATAACCGAAATTATTTTTTCTCTGGCTTCTGTAAGTTCTTTGACTCTCATTTTTGACTCTTTGTCCGAGATCCCAAATCGTTCTTCATAACTAAAGTTCTTAAGATTGTGAAAACCTATTTTAACGTCTATCAGCTTGATCAGTACTTCTTTAGCGTCCTGGGGAGAAAACTTTCCTTCAATTAGTTTGATATTTTCCGTGTTTTCCATGTATGTTATGAGTTATAAGATAAACCCTTAAAAAATCCGATTGCTTCTTTAATTAATTAATATTGATGAGGGCTTCAATGGTCATTTTATCTTGTTTTGATGACATGTTTTTAATTTCGTAAAGGTCTTTTTGCAGTTGTTTAATTTTTCTCTCTCTCATTTTAATATCCTCTTCATTGCTGCTGTTATCAATTTTGTCTTCGTTAAATTTAATTTTAACATGAATCATCTTTGTGATGATATCCATAGCATCTTTACTGCTAAATTGTCCTTGAATGAGTTGTATGTTCATATCCATGATATTTTAAATTATTGTCCCTGAACAAGTGAAAAAGCTTGTTTCCCATTAAATGAATAAAGATTTTCTGTCTTGATAACGTCTATATTTTTAGCGATTGCCTCAGAAAGCAGATCGACGATATGGTTTTTACTGATGGTATTGTCAGCCTCTTGAATAAAACGGCAGCGCCAATGGTCCGTGCAAAATGTTTCCTTAAATCCGTCGGGCCAAACCTTGATACCCCGGTTGGTGATCATAGAAATTTTTAGATCTCTTTTATCTAATTGCTTAACAATCTGTGCCAACTCATCTGGTTTTGTTCCGTTCCAATGAACAAAAAGATCTACGCCAAGTAATTCTTTATTTCCAGGTTTTTTTCTTTGATAAACCGGCAATTTCAGGATAGTTTTTTGTTCAAAATTAGCTTCTTTCAGGTCAGCGGGTTTTTGCCCTAAATTGGCTATTACGGCTTTCGCGAATTCCTTAGTACCCACTTTTTGTTTACTGATACCTTCTTTAAAAATATCGTATGTATGAATTCCCTGTTCAATAGTTCTGAGCCAGGCATTCTGAACTTTTTCTGCCACTTCATTCTGGCCGATATGATTCAACATCATGACTGCGCCCTGGAGCAAGCCGGAAGGATTGGCCATGTTTTGCCCGGCTCTGCGGGGTGCGGAGCCATGAATTGCCTCAAACATGGCGCATTCTTCTCCGATATTTGCTGAACCAGCCAGCCCAACGGAGCCTGCAATTTGAGAAGCTATGTCTGATAATATATCGCCGTATAAATTGGGCATTACAATCACATCAAAAGCTTCTGGAGTGTCAGCCATCTTCGCGGCGCCAATGTCAATAATCCAGTGTTCACTTTCAATTCCTGGATACTCTAAGGCGATTTCTGTAAATACCTGGTGGAATAATCCATCCGTCTGCTTCATAATGTTATCCTTTGTAAAACAGCTTACTTTTTTGCGGCCATAACATCGGGCATATTCAAACGCGTACCGCACAATTTTCTCACAACCCGGCCGACTGATAAGCTTTAAACATTGTACAACCTCGTCTGTCTGCTGATGTTCAATTCCCGCATAAAGGTCTTCCTCGTTTTCCCTTATAATCACTATGTCCATTTGCGGATGCTTAGTTTTTATGAAAGGATGGAAACTAACTGAAGGGCGCACGTTGGCGTAAAGTCCAAGAAATTTACGTGTGGTTACATTTAAGCTTTTGTATCCGCCACCTTGAGGAGTGGTAATAGGCGCTTTCAAAAAAACTTTATTTCTCCTGATAATATCCCATGATTCTTTGGCTATGCCAGAGGTATTTCCAGCTAAATACACTTTTTCGCCTACTTCAATTTCCTCTAGTTCAATTTTAGCGCCTGCTGCTAAAATGATTTCCAGTGTGGCTTCCATAATTTCCGGGCCGATACCGTCGCCTTTTGCAAATGTTATTTTTTTCATTCTGATTTTTTGATTAATACAAACTTGCGTGATATAATTCATAAATTATTATATAACTTTATTATGGATTGTATAAGAATAATTTATGAACTACACCTTGAATCAACTCCGGATTTTTTTAAAGATTACGCAGTTAAAAAGTATTACAAAGTCAGCAGAAGAGTTACATCTCACCCAACCGGCGGTATCTATACAGCTGAAGAATTTTCAGCAGCAGTTTGAAATACCCCTAACGGAAGTCATTAATAAAAGAATTTTTATAACAGACTTCGGAAAAGAAATTGCGGTTGCAGCAGAAAATATTCTAAACGAAGTTTATGCAATCAATTATAAAACGTTGGTATATAAAGGGCAGCTTAGTGGGCGCTTAAAAATATCGGTTGTATCCACGGGGAAGTATGTAATGCCTTACTTTCTTTCGCTTTTTTTGAAACAACACGTAGGTGTTGAATTAATGCTCGACGTAACCAATAAAGCAAAGGTTATAGAAAGTTTAGAAAATAACGAAGTGGATTTTTCATTGGTGTCCGTATTGCCAGACAAACTCAATATTAATAAGTTGGAACTGATGCAAAATAAATTATTCCTTTTCGGAAACATGGACGAGAAATTTAATAAACAACCCTATTCTAAAAGCATTTTTGAAACTCTTCCCCTTATTTATCGTGAACCGGGCTCAGGTACTCGTTATGCTATGGAAAAATTCATTAAAAAAAACAATTTGCCTGTCATCAAAAAAATGGAACTTACATCAAATGAAGCGGTGAAGCAAGCTGTAATTGCCGGATTAGGATATTCAATTATGCCCTTAATAGGTATTAAAAACGAATTAAATAACGGCCAGCTGCAGATAATTCCAGTTAAAGGATTTCCAATTACGTCGGTTTGGAATTTGATTTGGCTTTCAAACAAAAAATTATCCCCGGTTGCGTCGGCTTTTTTAGATTATATAAAGAAAGAAAAAGAAAATATAATTAAGGATAAGTTTGATTGGTTTGAGGTCTATTAATACTACATTCCGGGTCTTAAAAAAAGAAGTCCTCTCTGAAATTAATTTAGTAGAACGTATTTAATTGGGCAGATTCGCTTATTCTTACATTCGTAATTTAGCTTTTTTAATAAAATTATTTTAAAAGATTTTTATAATATTCAACGTGCCCCAAGTAATAATACTTTTTTTCCCAAAGTGCTGGTAAAGTCTCTTTTTTAATAACATTTCTCATTACCCATTGATTTGAATGCATGGTGCGAGCCTATTCGTTTAGCTTTTTCGAGCCTGCGGTTCGGACCCATTTTGTTGGATAGGAATTTTAATTTTTTCATTCGTTGATAATCGTGATGAGCCAAAGAAGAACACGCGGGACGTGTTCGCTAGCAGAGTAAAGCTGAATTTAATTATTAGAAATTGTTTTCACTATAGTTGATTTAAAACAAGCAGCGTCATCTCAGTACTTCCATGCATGCTTAAATTTTGAAAGGTTCAAGATCAAAAATTCTTCGGATACTTTAATCAACCTTACATATCATTACCCAACACTAACCGAGTGGAATTCTGATATTCGATCGTATGTTTCGACGCGTAAACCCTTAAGATCTTTACAATCAGCTATATGCCTTGTAGATGGGAGCTTGCTTCAAACCAACTTGTATGGCAATCGCAAAACAATCTAAAGTTTCACTGTTATAAGTATACCGCTAATTATTCCATTAACTGGTTTACCGGCTGGTTCTACAAGATTAAAACAAATAGTATTGATATGTTATCAGCGAAAATATTTACCTCCCATGAAAAAGAATTTGCCCAGGCGGGGCTTATAGCAAAAGGCACTGTTTACTGCCTGCTGGGCTTACTTGTATTTATGGCCGCCTTCAATATTGTGGGGCGATCTGCAAATAACACGGATAAAGACGGAGTTTTTGATTTTGTACTGCAGCAAACAGGCGGACAGATAATAATGGGATTAATTGTCGTGGGATTGATTTGTTACTGCATCTGGCGGGGAATACAAGCTTTTGGCGATTCAAAAAATAAAGGCAACGATGCCAAAGGCATTTTTTTACGAGCACGCTATTTATTTAGCGGCTTGGTTTACGGTTCTCTGGCTTTTGCGGCCATAAAAGCGTTGGTTTCTAACACATCTGATTCTGACGATGAAAAGCAGCAGATGGTAGGCGAATTGCTGACTAAGCCGTTTGGGGAGTGGCTGGTTGGAATAGTAGCAGCTATACTCCTGGGTGTTGGTATTTTCCAGATTTGGTATGGATTTTCCGAACGATATAAAAAACTTGTTGAAAAGGTTGGACAAAGCGATAATACCAAACTATTGATGACCGCCGGGAAGGTTGGATATGTGGCACGTGGTATTGTTTGGTTATTATTAGCATGGTTGTTTTTAAAAGCGGCTTTAAATGCAAATTCCTCTAAAGCCGGCGATACATCCAAAGCTTTTGACTTTTT
>JBBRCI010000092.1:0-10340 GCA_038204935.1 Sphingobacteriales bacterium
AGTTGCCAAAAGTTCATTCCGTAATACTATCTAACAGATCCTTCATTACATTCAGGATGACAATCTAAGCCTCTTGTCATCCTGAACAACGTGTAGGATCTCCATGCGATAAAATACTAACGAAAATAAAGCAGTGCTAGAACTTTATCCAGCCCGACTATCTAACAGATCCTTCATTACATTCAGGATGACAATCTAAGCCTCTTGTCATCCTGAACAACGTGAAGGATCTCCAAGCGATGAAATACAATATCAACAATCAGCAAAAGCTAACACTTAATCCATCCCAACTATCTAACAGATCCTTCATTGCATTCAGGATGACACTCTAAGCTTTTTGTCATCCTGAACAACGTGAAGGATCTCCAAACGAAGTAATACTAACGACAATAAGCAGTTGCCAAAACTTCATTCAGCCCGACTATACAATAATATCAATCTATTACATTCAAAATGATACCCTAATTTGCTCCACAAATTCCTCCATAGCCTTACCAGGGTTTTGTTCTTTCATGAAGTTTTCTCCAATCAAAAATCCGTTATAACCAGCTTTTTTTAAGTCGACAACTGTTTCTGCTTTACTTAATCCGCTTTCAGAAATTTTTAAAAACTGAGCTGGAATTTCAGATAGCAGTTTATAAGAATGATCCAGACTTACTTCAAACGTACCCAGGTTTCTATTGTTTACACCAATTGCATCCAGTTCATCGCATAAACTTCTTTTTAATTCTTCCAGATTATGCACTTCCAGAAGGACGTTCATCTTCAAAGACTTAGCAAACCTTGCCATTGTCTGAACCTGAATGGGAGTTAAAATAGATGCGATCAATAAAATAATATCAGCTCCCCATGCTTTCGCTTCCAGAATCTGGTATTCATCAAGCATGAAATCTTTCCGTAAAATCGGAATATCATTTACTTTTCTCGCTTCAACCAGATCTGCCGGTTTTCCCGAAAAAAAATGCCCGTCGGTTAAAACAGAAAGTGCCGAAGCACCAGCTTGATTATAAGCTAGAGTTACTTCCTGAACGGTTGAATGATCATTTATTATTCCCTTGGAAGGGGAAGCTCGTTTGAACTCAGCAATAATTCCTTTACGGTTGTCATCCAGAAGAAAATCACGCAAAGAATAACATTCTCTTGAAAAGTATTCTGATTTTTCGAGGTCGGAAACTGAAATTTCCGCTTTTACAGCTTCAATTTCCAGCCACTTTTTATCTACTATCTCATCCAGAATATTGCCTTGTCTGGGCATTGAATTTTGATTGATCATTGTAATTATATTTTTAACCAGTTTTCAATTAATAGTTTGCCATGCTCAGTAAGTATAGATTCGGGGTGAAACTGAACTCCTCTAACATTATATTTCCGGTGACTTAAAGCCATAATTACTCCATTCTTATCTTCGGCGGTTAGCTTTAATTCGGCAGGAAAATCTGCTTTATTTACTGCCCAGGAATGGTAACGACCAACCTTAAACTCCGCAGGACAATTCTGGAACAATAACTCGTCCATATCCAAAACATCAATTTGGGTTGCTCGGCCGTGAACGGGTTTTTCCAAATTGTAAATTGACCCGCCAAAAACTTCGGCCATAGCCTGCATTCCTAAACAAATTCCCAAAATACTTTTGGTAGGCGAATAAGTTTTAATTACCTCTAAAAGCAAACCAGCTTCAGAAGGAATTCCCGGACCCGGAGAAAGTAAAATTTTGTCGAATTGCTCAACTTCTTTCAAATCAAATTTATCATTTCGCCAAACGGTTGCCTCGTTCCCTGTTTCGTTTAAAAGATGAACCAGGTTAAAAGTAAATGAGTCGTAATTATCAATTACCAGGATATTTTTTTTTCTCTCGCTCATCTTAAATCGTTTCAGCCATTTCCATTGCTTTACGCAATGCCATTATTTTATTATTCACTTCCTGTAATTCGCTTTGCGGATCAGAATCGGCTACAATACCGGCACCTGCACGATAGTGTAAAGTATTGTTTTTGCTTAAAAAAGATCTGATCACGATGGCATGATTAAAATCGCCATTGAAACCCATAAAACCGATGGCGCCGCTGTAAAAACTTCTGGCAGAAGTTTCATATTTATCAATCAGCTGCATGGCCATATACTTTGGAGCACCACTCAATGTTCCGGCCGGATAGGTATCTCCAACCACATGAAATGGATTTACGCCTTCCTGCATTTTGCCTGTTACTTTAGAAACAAGATGGATCAAATGCGAGTAATATTGAACTTCTTTAAACGAATTTACTTTAACCTCCTGGCAATGTCTGCTCAAATCATTTCTGGCAAGATCAACCAGCATAATATGCTCCGCATTTTCTTTGGGATCTTCCTTTAATTTTTCAGCTAGTTCGGCATCAAGCAAATCATTTCCTGTTCTTTTAAATGTTCCGGCAATTGGATAAATGGATGCTTTATTATTACTGATAGTTAATTGCGCTTCCGGCGAAGAGCCAAATAATTTATAATCTCCATAATCAAAATAGAATAAATACGGCGACGGATTGATGGAACGTAAAGAACGATAAACATTAAATTCATCACCTAAAAAGGAGTTTTTAAACGATCTGGAAGGAACTATCTGAAAAACATCCCCACGAAAAATATGCTCTTTTAGCTTTTCAATTACGTTTATGAATTCGTTATCAGTGAAGTTTGAGCTTTCCTCTCCGTTTAAACTAAACTTATATTCCGGGAAATTTTTGTTCTGAATGAGATATTCAATTTTCTCCAGATCATCTGGTTCATCTTTATTTAAACGATGCTCCAGAATATGCAGTTCGTTTTTAAAATGATCTATCGCAATGATGTATTTGTAAACATGATATTGCAAAAGTGGAATTTCTGTCTCTGATTTTTCGCGTTTGCGAAGTTTTATATCTTCAAAATACTGGATGGTTTCATAACTGAAATAACCGAACAATCCGTTGCTGATAAATTTATAACCATCTACACTGCTTTCCTCAAAATGGCCGCAAAATTCTGTAATTTCCTTTTTAAGATCCAGATTTTCGGCGTCCATCTCAATCACTTTATCATCCGGAAAATATTTTGTCAGCTTATCATTCTCTAGTTTTATTCCCGCAATCGGGTCAAAACAAACATAGCTCATACTGTTTTCCCGGCTATGATAGTCCGAACTTTCAAGCATGACGGTATTCGGAAAAACATCGCGTAAACGCAAATAAATACTAACCGGAGTGGTTGTATCTGCTAATAAACGTTTGTGAGCCGTGTAAAATTTATATTTTTTCATTAACAGAGTTTGAGGATTTATTTGAAAACTAAGCGAACATAAGCACAAAAAAACCCGACGAGGTTTAAGCGTCGGGTTAAGATTAAAGTTTAGGTTGATTTTATCTTATATATATGCACCGGCGCTTCCTTTTTGTAGAGGCCACCAGATATTGCATGTATTTAAATTCAGATTCATCGATCACAAAAATATAAAGAAATATAAACTATGCAAGTTTATTTGAAATTAGGCAGCCGTTCCAATCAACGGGCGCCCACTTTGGTAAACAGCCGCCAGAATAACCAAAATTGCCAATCCATAATAAATGGCAATAGCACGGTGCTTATTCAGGGCATCTAATGCTTTTTTTGATCTGGAGTAACCGACAGTAATTAATATGATGGCAAAAAGCATCATTACTAAATGTTCAACCGTCCAGTAACGGGTCATGCTATCTTTCATGGCGTTTCCCATATCAGCGTATTTTACCAAGGGACTTACAAAATAAAGCGCAATTCCTACCAACAATTGGATGTGCGCAGAAATAAGGGTAAATAAATTCACCTTGCGGTTAGTTTCGGTATAAGGTTTTTTACTAAAAAGGCCAACAACAGCCATTATAATAGCAAGTACAATTAAAACTAATACGATGTATCTGAAACCTGAATGAAATCCTAATAATATTTTATACATAAAAAATGATTTTTTGGGTTCTCAAAGAAACAGAAAATTACTTGTAAGAAAAATTTAATATATTAAAGGCCTAAAATTGCAAGATAGGCTGTAACACTAATTTTACTACCTTGACCAATTACAGTGCTTGTATTCTGCTATTTTCGGAATCTTTTAAACAACCAGAATTAAATGGAATAATAGCCCTGGCCGAAAGGTGAGCGTTGAAAATCAGGCTGAAATTTCATGACCATTAAAAAACAAATTATATACAAATGAAAAAAATCCTACTGTTTAGTTTTTTATTACTGATGTGTTTCAGCACGTATGCGCAGGAAACTTATCCCGTTAACGGTTCTCATGATATACGACCGGGCATGGTTGCTTTTACCAATGCCAACCTGGTAATCAATGCAGATCAAACCATCAGCAATGGAACCATGCTTATTAAAGGCCAAAACATTGAAGCCATTGGTCAGAATATTAATATCCCGAAAGGATATATGATTGTTGATTTAAAAGGCAAGTACATTTACCCTTCATTAATTGACGCTTTTTCTAATTATGGTTTGCCCGAAGTTCCCCGTCAGTCTTTTAATTATGGCCGTCGCGAGGTTTATACTTCAACCAAAAAAGGTGCTTTCGGCTGGAATGAAGCTATCAGACCAGAAATGAATGCACAATCCGTTTTCGCGGTAAACGCAAAAAAAGCGGAAGAATTAAAGAAACTTGGTTTCGGAACAGTTCATTCTATTATTATGGATGGTATTGCCCGCGGAACTTCTATTGTGGCAACTTTAGATGACGAACGCGAAAATCAGGTGATCATAAATAAGGAAGCTGCCGCAAATTATTCATTTAAGAAAGGAACAGCTGCTACAGATTATCCTTCCTCTTTAATGGGTGCGATAGCGCTTTTACGTCAGACGTATTATGATGCGCAATGGTACAACGGTCAGAAAAAAGAATACAATATTTCTTTACAGGAATTTAACCGTCAGCAAAATTTGCCGCAGGTATTTGAAGTTGATGAGATGCTTGATGTTTTAAGAGCCGACAAAGTAGGTGACGAATTTGGCAAGCAGTATATTTTTAAAGCCGGCGGAAATGAATTCGAAAAAATCAATGATATTAAAGCCACGGGCGGAGCGTTTATTGTTCCTTTAAATTTCCCAAAAGCATATGATGTGGAAGATGCCTCTGATGCCAGAAATGTTTCTTTAGCACAAATGAAATATTGGGAACTGGCGCCAACAAATCCTTCCGCGTTTGAAAAAGCAGGAATTAAGTTCGCTATAACCGGAGCCGGATTAGAAAAAAGCAGCGAGTTCTGGACCAATCTTCGCAAAGCGATAGAATATGGTTTAACAGAAAAACAGGCTTTAAAAGCATTAACTCAAACTCCCGCAGAAATGCTGGGTGTGAGTGATCGGGTTGGATCTTTAAGCAAAGGAAAACTGGCGAATTTTATTATTACTTCCGGAAATTTATTTCAGAAAGACAATATAATTTATGAGAACTGGGTTCAGGGAGATCAATTCATCACCAGTAAAATGGATGTTGCAGATCTTCGCGGAGATTATGACATGACATTAACCACTGTTGGTGCGCTAACCTTAAAAATTGGCGGAACGCCGGGTTCCTATGATGTAAATGTAGAACGTACTGGCGCTGATAGCGTAAAGGCCAAAGTTAATTTTGTTCGCAACGGCGATCAGTTAAGCTTAAATTTCGACCTGAAGAAAAGTCCTAAAGGAACCATTCGTTTAAACGGATATGTAGATTCTGCAAACCCTGTTAAGTTAAAAGGTGATGCAGTTTTTGCAGACGGAACAACCGGAAGCTGGAATGCAGATTTTAAAACCGCTTTTAAGGAGCCTGTTAAAAAACCAGATTCAACTTCAAAAACCCTTGTCTTAGGACCTGTTATTTATCCATTTGTTTCTTATGGAAATGTAGAAGTTCCATCACAGGAAACTGTATTATTTAAAAACGCAACGGTTTGGACCAATGAGAAAGACGGGATTTTAAATAATACGGATGTATTGATCCAATCCGGAAAAATAAAAGCAATTGGCAAAAACTTAAATGCCGGAAATGCTAAAGTTATTGATGCAACCGGAAAGCATTTAACCGCAGGAATTGTTGATGAACATTCGCATATCGCAATTTCAAGAGGTGTAAATGAAGGTACTCAGGCTGTAACATCAGAGGTTAGAATTGGAGATGTTGTAGATTCTGAAGATATTAATATCTATCGTCAATTGGCTGGTGGAGTTACAACTTCGCAATTATTGCACGGTTCGGCAAATCCTATCGGCGGACAATCGCAGTTGATAAAATTACGTTGGGGAAAAAATCCGGAAGAGATGAAATTCGGCGGAAATGATGGATTCATCAAATTCGCATTGGGAGAAAATGTGAAACAAAGTAACTGGGGAGATCAGGCCAGAACACGTTTCCCGCAAACAAGAATGGGTGTGGAACAGGTTTATGTTGATGCATTTACCCGTGCAAAAGAGTATGAAGCAGCCAGAGCGGTGAAAGGAAATACTGTACGCAGAGATTTAGAACTGGATGCGCTGGTTGAAATCTTAAATAAAAAGCGTTTCATTACTTGTCACTCGTATGTTCAATCTGAAATTAATATGTTGATGCATGTTGGAGACAGCATGGGCTTTAAGGTAAATACCTTTACACATATTCTGGAGGGTTATAAAGTTGCAGATAAAATGGCTGCCCGCGGAATTGCAGGTTCTACATTTTCTGATTGGTGGGCTTACAAAAATGAAGTTGCCGAAGCCATCCCGTACAACGGAGCTATAATGAGCAAGGTTGGTGTTCTAACAGGTTTCAATTCTGATGATGCTGAAATGGCTCGTCGTTTAAATCAGGAAGCTGCAAAATCTATTAAATATGGTGGCCTTTCACAGGAAGAAGCGTTGAAACTGGTAACCTTAAATCCTGCTAAGATGCTGCATGTCGACAATCGCATTGGAAGTATTAAAGCTGGAAAAGATGCCGATTTGGTTTTATGGACTGATAATCCACTGTCTATTTACGCTAAAGCGGAAAAGACTTTTGTAGATGGAATTGCTTACTGGGATTTGGAAAAAGATGCCGCCAAGCAAAAAGATTTGAAAACTGAAGAAGCAAGGTTAGTACAAAAAATGATTGATGCTAAAGGAAAGGGTGCTTCAACTCAAAAACCAATTTCTGAAAGCAGAAGTTTGTACCAATGCGAAACCTTAGAACAAAATTAATTTGACACAGATAAGATCAGGCAAAAACTTTAGGCTTTCGCCTGATTTTAATGAAACATACTAATAAAGAAATAATGAAAAAACTTATAATTATATTTTTAGGACTGCTGAGCTTCTGCAAACTAAGTTTTGGTCAGGCAACCGTTTATCCTGCTAAGCCACAAGGAAAACCGATTGCAATAGTAGGCGCAACTATTCACACCGGAACCGGTCAGGTAATAGAGAACGGCTATATTACTTTTGAAAAAGGTAAAATTACGGCTATAGGCGATGCTTCGGTGGTGCGGTTTAACGCAAATACTACCGAAATAATTAATGGGGCAGGAAAGCATATTTACCCGGGCTTTATTTCGCCTATGACAAATTTAGGTTTAGTAGAAATTGAAGCCATTAGAGCAACAAATGATGACGACGAAGTTGGAATGATGAATCCACATGTTCGTTCTATAATTGCTTACAATACGGATTCTAAAGTGCCCAACACTTTACGCAGCAATGGTATTTTACTAGCGCACATTGTCCCGCAGGGTGGTATAATTTCCGGAGAATCATCTGTTGTGGAGCTTGATGGATGGAACTGGGAAGATGCCGCCTATAAAACTGATTTGGCTATTACTATGAACTGGCCAAGCTCTGAACTTTCCGGTAGCTTTAATGCACCTCCTGCAGAAACTCAAAAGGAAAACACGGACAAGGAAATTGCCGGGATCCAGAAATATTTCGAGGAAGCAAAGGCTTATTCCGAAATAAATAAACCAGACATAAAAAATATCCGTTTTAACGCGATGAAAGGGCTTTTTAACGGGACTAAAAAGTTAATTGTAAGAACTGATAATTCTAAAGATATCATTGCAGCTGTTAAATATTTTAAAAGTATAGGTATAACTCCGGTAATTGCCGGCGCAACCGATGCTCATTTGATCACCGGCTTTCTAAAAGACAACCAGGTTTCTCTGATCATAAACAAGCCGCATTCGTTACCAAACAGTGATGACCAGGATGTTTATTTGCCTTACAAACAGGCCAAAATTTTAAGTGATGCAGGTATTAAATTTGCCATAAGCATTGAAGGATATTGGCAGCAACGGAACTTGCCTTTTATGGCCGGTACCGCAGCTGCTTACGGCTTAACTAAAGAACAAGCTTTGGCAACAATCACCCTAAATGCGGCTAAAATTTTGGGAATTGATAAAACTGTTGGAAGTCTGGAAGTTGGGAAAGACGCAACTCTTTTCGTTTCAAACGGAGATGCTTTAGATATGATGAGCAATGATGTTGATCAGGCATTTATCCGAGGAAAGAATTTGGACCTGGACAATTTGCACAAACAACTATTTAAGAGATTTACTGAGAAGTACGAGGGTAAATAAAATATTTTTAAAATTTAATCCTGCTCTGCGGGATTTTTTGGTTTTTGTTTAAAAGAAACAAGCTCCTGATGGGCAGGAGCTTGTTAAAAACTAACCAATTATAAACCCTAAGTCAAAGGTTTAATCTTAATGAATGAGAAAATCTCCATTTTCTATCATTCCTTCCAAATACTTATGCTAATTTAAAACATATCAAGTGTGTTTAAAATTTATCAATAAATTTGATTTACTTTTACCATTTTACTAACAGATTAAAAGTTTAATTGCATTCTATGAAAAATATAGATGAGAAAAAGACAGCAAATTTCGATATTGATAAATTAGATTTAGATATTTTACGCATTTTAATGGCAGATGCGGATACTCCTTATACAGAAATAGCCAAAAATCTGATTGTTTCCGGCGGAACTATCCATGTTCGTATAAAAAAGATGAAAGATCTGGGATTAATTCGTGGATCTTCTTTAAATATTAATCCTCAAAAAATCGGTTATGATGTTTGTGCCTTTCTGGGAATATATCTGGAAAAAGGATCACAATATAATGCGGCTGTTGAAAGCTTAAGTCAGGTAAAAGAAATTGTTGAGATGCATTACTGCACCGGTGCTTATAGCATGTTCGCAAAAATCTTATGTCGCGATACAGGACATTTACGCCACATTTTGAATGACCAGATTCAAACGATAAAGGGAATACAGAGAACTGAAACTTTTATTTCTTTAGAAGAGAGTATTAAGAGGCAGATTACTTTGGATTAAGTTTCTTCAATGGGCTCGCTTTTTTAAATTCTTGCTTTAACTTTTTGCAGGAAGTTTATAAGCAAATTTAAACCTGTGAGCCATTTTCTTTTGTCGCTTTCGGCGGGAATTACTTTTTATCTGGAGCTGGAAAAAGTAATCAAATGCCGACCAACGGGAGACCATGAATACAAATTAAAAACAATAAGAGAGAATGAATAACGGCCGCGGCTTCTTTTATTTGCTACAATGGCAGAATTGAGGCTAAACCTTCAATTCCGCAAATAAAAACAGGCCGAAAAAAAGCGTATTTGAAAACATTGCGGTGGCTAAACAACACAACCAAGCGAGTACTGCTTATTGCCTACAGAAAACTGATAACTAAAACACTGCCAACTAATTTTACCACTCTTTTTCCGGCCTCACAGGAATTGGCGTTAATAAAGGTTTCAAAAATGCATGTAGGTACAATCATATACTACTGGAGATAGCAATTCGGAGAAGTGTTGCAGAAGCTTTAAATATTTATTACCGATCCCACGGCTCGAATTGCAGATCGCATTTTTGAAAGCTTTTGGCCAAAACTGTGAAGCCTTTCAGTTACTCATTTGTTGTTTAAATTTTTAATTGTATTCGTGGTCTCGCTAACACTCGGCATTGGTTCTTTTTTTTCAAGAAAAAAGAACTAAGCCAACCGCCGGCAATGAGGCGGACTGTCTTTCAATAAATTCTTGCTTTAACACTTTTTGCAGTAAGTTTAAAAGCAAACTAAGGTTGTGAATTATTTTCTTTTGTCGCTTCCGCGGGACATACTTTTTCCCAGCAGCTGGAAAAAGTATGCAAATGCCGACCAACGGGAGACCATGAATACAAATTAAAAACAATAAGAGAAAATGAATAACTGCCGCGGCTTCTTTTATTTGCTACAATGGCAGAACAAAGGCTAAACCATCACAACCGCAAATAAAAACAGGTCGAAAAAAAGCGTATTTGAAATCATTGCTGTGGGCTAAATTACCAATTCATTACTGGCGACTAAACTGCCAAC
>JBBRCI010000093.1:0-10168 GCA_038204935.1 Sphingobacteriales bacterium
ATACATCACTTTTGATTCTATTTCTGAAGCGAAGTTAGCGCTGGTTAAATAAACCAATTGCGATGCATATTTAGGAACGGAAGCATCCTCACTAAGTTCACTTATAATGGGATAATAATCTTCAATTTCTACAAAACGAACATAGCGGTTTTTAATTCTTCTGGCTGATGACCAGCACCACATTACAGAAAGTAAAATCATACCAAGCAATAAGGTAAACCAACCACCATGCATAAATTTAGAAAGGTTACCAACCAGGAAAACTATTTCTATAATTCCGTAAACTGCAACAAATAAAACAATTAGGTATGTAGGAACTTTTTTGCGCTTTAAAAACATTGCCACCAAAATGGTTGTCATTAAAAATGTAAGATTTATGGCTAATCCATAAGCGCCTTCCATATTTTTAGATTCCCGGAAGATTAAAACAACTATGATACATCCTAACCAAAGCAATGTGTTTATAGAGGGCACATACAACTGACCTTTTTGATTACTCGGATAATTGATCTTCACTTTTGGCCATAGGTTTAATCTTACTGCTTCAGAAATAAGGGTGAACGATCCAGCTATCATAGCCTGACTGGCAATAATTGCAGCAACTGTTGCTATACCAATTCCGAATATCAAAAACCACTGAGGCATTAAACTGAAAAAGGGATTTTCTGATCCCAGAAGATTTCCCTGATGTTGGGTTAACCAAACTCCCTGACCAAAATAATTTAAAAGTAAACAGCTTTTAACAAATATCCAGCTAATACGAATATTTGACCTGCCGCAATGGCCCAGATCTGAATATAATGCCTCTGCTCCTGTTGTGCATAAGAAAACTGCACCCAGAATGAATAATGCGGCCGGATTGGTTAATAATAAATGAATGCCATATTTAGGATTTATTGCTGCTAGAATCTCAGGAAATTGGATGACATACAATCCACCCAAAATAGCCATCATTCCAAACCAAACAAACATGAGCGGACCAAAAGCTTTGCCGACCAATGATGTTCCGAATTGCTGGATCAGGAACAATCCGGATATAATGGCAATTACTATTGGAACAGTTGTAAGATGCGGACTAAACACTCTTAAGCCTTCAATTGCTGATGAAACCGTGATTGGCGGCGTAATCATTCCATCGGCGAGTAATGCAGCCCCACCAATCATTGCAGGAATTACCAGCCATTTAGCTTTTCTCCTTACTAAAGAAAACAAGGAAAATATTCCACCCTCACCTTTGTTATCAGCTCTAAGAGTGATAATTACATATTTAATGGTAGTTTGTAAAGTTAGCGTCCAGAATATTAATGAAAGGCCGCCGTAAATAAGGTCTTTAGTAATTATGCTTTCTCCAACAATTGCCTTAAAAACATATAATGGAGATGTACCAATATCTCCATAAATAATTCCTAAACTTATAAGCAGACCTCCGGCACTTAGCTTGTGCAGATTTTTATGACTTGACATTTGTAAAAATTATGCCACAAAAGTACAATCTTATAGCCACAATTAATTCAATCAGAATACATTTCTCATATACAAAATTAGCTTTAAAAGGAATTAGGTATTTAAACCTGTTTAAGAAAAAATCAAGCAATGTTAAAATATGTTAAAAACATTAAATAGATAAATTTGGTATAAGACTATAGGTTAATTATTTATATTTTTGTATAAATTCAAGGAATGAAAAACAATTACCTGTACTATTTGGCAACTTATTTCGTTACCAGCATTTTTGTGCTGGCCTCGATGATTGTACGTGCAGATAATGTAAAATTATTAGGTGATTCTACAAAAACGGGAAAGGTAAAAATTACCGACACACGTTCTAATAAACCTGCCTATTTAAAAAATGGAGTTAAGGTAAATTTTATTCCTTTTAAACCTGCTGTAGATAAGGTTTTTGGCAATACTTCTAACTTCCCCGTTTCAGTTGTTAAAAACGAAGTAAGCAATATAGATACTGATAAAATTTTGGCAAACGTTAAAGTATATCCCAATCCGGTTTCTGATCAGTTAAATTTAAGCTACCGAATTACTAAAGATGCAACCATAAGCATTAAAATTATGGATGTTTTGGGCAACGAAATTTTAACTTTATTCACCGAGCGCATTTCTGCCGGAGAACAAACCAATTCCTTTAATATAGCTTCTAAACTTAACAGCGGTTTTTATTTTGTAAGAGTTGTAGCTGGCAGCGAATCTGTTGTTAAGCGTATCTCAGTTCTGTAAAAAATTTCATCCCCACCCAATTCTTTCCGTTTTAATTTTTGAATGCAAACTCTATCTTCGTTTGATTAAACATTCAACAGATATTTCCTCATCTCAAATAATTTAAAATGAAAGTTATTGCAATCGGCAGAAATTATGCTGAACACGCCAAAGAATTAAATAATGCCGTACCAACTGTTCCGGTGATTTTTTTAAAACCTGATACCGCTGTTCTTAAAGATAATAAGCCTTTTTACCATCCGGAGTTTTCAACAGATATTCACCATGAAATAGAACTTGTATTAAAGGTTTCTAAAGAAGGAAAGCATATATCAGAAAAAAATGCCGCGAATTATTTTGAAGAAATTGGGCTGGGAGTTGATTTTACTGCCAGAGATATCCAGCAAAAACATAAGGAAAAGGGTTTGCCCTGGGAACTTGCAAAAGCGTTTGATAATTCTGCACCAATAAGCGCCTTTTTCCCAAAATCTAAATTTGCAGACTTAAATAACATCAACTTCCATTTAGACGTAAATGGTAAAACTGTTCAGGTTGGAAATACGTCTAACTTATTATTTTCTTTCGAATACATTATTTCATTTGTTTCTAAATATATCACCCTTAAAAAAGGCGATCTGATTTTTACCGGTACACCGCAGGGAGTTGGTAAAATTAATATCGGCGATCATTTGGCAGGCTATTTGGAAGATGTTAAGCTATTGGATTTCAACATCCGATAGTAAAACAAAATCCGAAACATGCGTAAACTTCTATTTCTATTATCAATTTCCATTATATTTAATTCTGCCGCTGCCCAGAATATTTTAAAAAGTGTTGATTATCCTACAAATTATTTCAGATCTCCATTAGACCTCGCTCCGGTAATTGCCGGGTCATTTGGCGAGTTGCGTGGCAATCACTTCCATTCCGGATTAGATTATAAAACAAATCAGAGAGTAGGTTATCCGGTTTACGCTGTCGCGGATGGATACATATCCCGATTAAGAGTTCAATCTACCGGATTTGGAAACGCTATTTATATTACTCATCCAAATGGATATACTACAGTTTATGGTCATTTGCAGAAGTATAACCAACGAATAAATCAAACTGTTAAAGATTATCAATACAGAATAGAATCATACGAAGTAGATTTCCCCTTACTCTCAGTAGAAATCCCTGTTAAAAAAGGAGAAATAATTGCATGGTCTGGCAATACAGGAAGTTCCGGAGGACCACATCTGCATTTTGAAATAAGAGACACCCAAACTGAAGAAACAATTAATCCACAGTTGTTCGGGTTAACAATTCCAGATCGCGTAAAGCCAACAATTAGCGGTATTTATTTATATCGTTTAAACAATGAGCCTTTCAGTGAAAACACAGTTAAACAATTTTTTCAGGTTTCCGGAGCTAACGGAAATTACAAATTACTTCAATCTCCGGTTATAAATGTGAATGGAGAAATTGGATTTGGCATCATGACGACCGATCATAATTCAGCATCGGCAAATACTTTAGGCGTTTATTCTATTGATTTGAGAATGGATGGGAAGAGCATTTACACGAGTGTTTGGGAGCGTTTTTCGTTTGAGAATTCCCGTGCTATAAATTCACATTTAGATTATCCGGCATTGATATCTTCCGGCAGAAAAATTCAAAAAAGTTTCGCAGATCCGGGAAACCCTTTAACACTTTATAAAACATTAAATGAAACTAAGGGATTACTTAATTTAACAGACAGCGAAGTTCACGATATGGAATATATTGTGAAAGATGTTTTAGGAAATATCAGCTCGTTGAATTTCCAGATCAGAAACAATCCTTTAATTCAATTTGCATCCAAACAAAATAACTCATCAGCAAAATTAAAATACGATCAGGAAAACACATTTGAAAAAGATGATCTTAAAATTGTCATCCCTAAAGGAACTTTATATACAGACCTGGATTTGAATTTCAGCACTTCTGCAAAACCTACAGGCGGATATTCAAAATTAATGACTGTGCACAATAATTTAACTTCATTACATAAATATTATGCATTGTGGATCAAGCCAGATTCGACTTTAACAGATGATTTAAAATCGAAAGCTATAATTGTAGATAGCAAACGGATTTCTCAGGGCGGAAATTTCGAAGATGGTTATGTTAAAGCCGGCAGTAGAACCTTCGGCAATTTTTACGTTGCAGTAGATACCGTTGCACCCAAAATTGTTCCGATCAATATTTCTGACGGAAAAAATATGGCTGGTATTTCAAAAATGATATTTAAAATTTCGGATAACCTTTCTGGAATAAGATCATTTAAAGGAATGATTGACGGGAAATGGGTATTGATGGAATTTGATGCAAAAACTGCAACTTTGTGGCACACCTTTGATGAAAGAACTACCTCTGGCGAACATCAGTTGCAGTTGGTTGTTACAGATATAAAAGATAATTCCAAAACTTACACATCAAATTTTAGTCGTTAAATTATGTCAGAATTAAAAGAAGGTGATATGGCTCCGGCTTTTACCGCCAATAATCAAAATGGGGAATCAGTTTCATTAAGTGATTTTAAGGGAAAGAATGTGATTTTATATTTTTATCCAAAAGATAATACACCGGGATGTACGGCAGAATCGTGCAATTTCCGCGACAATTATCAGTCGCTAACTCAAAAAGGTTTTGAAGTTATAGGAGTTAGCATTGATGATGAAAAATCCCATCAGAAATTTATCAGCAAATTTGATCTTCCATTTACATTAATAGCAGATACGGATAAACAAATTGTAGAAAAATATGGCGTTTGGATAGAGAAAAATCTTTACGGAAAAAAATATATGGGAACTGCCCGTAAAACTTTTATTATTGATAAAGAATTAAAAATTCAGAAAATTATTGACAAAGTAGATACTAAAAATTCATCTCAACAGGTATTGGATCTTTTATAAAACAAAAGCATAAAAAAAATGCCTCCAAACTTAATCTGGAGGCATTTTTTTTATGCTTTAATTTGAGATAATATTATTTTTTAACGTCAAACTCTGTTCTTCTGTTTAATTGATGAGCAGCTTCTGAACATTTAACACCATCAGCGCAATTGTTAATTAATTCAGATTCTCCAAAACCTGTTCCTTTTAAACGGTTATCATTGATACCCAATTTAACAAGGTAATTAACAACAGACTGAGCTCTTTTTTGGGATAATAACTTATTATATGCAGCAGCTCCGCGAGCATCTGTATGAGAATTAATCTGAATTTTAATGGCAGAATTTGTGCGCATAAATTCATAGACCTTTTTAAGTTCTGTAAACGCATCAGATCTTAAATCCCATTTATCAAAGTTGTAATAGATATTTCCAAGCTTAACCATTTCTAAACGATTTACAAGGAAATCTGCGTTCTGAACTGATGATTCAACTCCGGTTGAAATGTGCTTTTCAGGAATCAATAAATATCTTGCATCCTCAACTTTTACCAGGTATTCTGATTGCTTTTCTAACTGATAAGTAAATAGACCATTTTCATCAGAAGTTTTTAAGCTATCAGCCCCGGTAGTTTTATTGTGCAAAAGAATTTCTGCACCACTTACCGCTTTACCTGTTGCTTCCTCTTTAACCGAACCATTTAAAACAAATACCGGAATTTTAATATTCATTCCAGAGAATCTGTAAATATCATCTAAACCTTTTCCGCCATTGCGGTTTGAAGAAACTAAACCTGTATGTTCATCAAAAAATAAAATTCCAAAATCATCCTTGCTGGAATTCATTGGCGATTGTAAATTTTTAACATTACTAAAAGAATCATAAGATCCTTCTGCACTGTATATATCTAAACCACCCATTCCTTCATGACCTTTAGAGGAGAAATATAATTTGTTCTCAGAATTCAGGTAAGGAAAAACTTCATCCTCTGCAGTATTAATAACCGAACCACAGTTAACAGCACTTCCCCAGGTTCCATCCTCTTGCTTACGCGATGAATACAAATCCATTCCACCAAAGCCACCAGGCATATTTGATGCAAAGTATAAGGTATTTCCATCAGCAGATAATGCCGGATGTTGTACTGAATAAGTATTTGATTGATTAAAAGTTAACAACTCAGATTTTTGCCATTCACCATCCTTTTTAACAGAATAATAAATTTGCTTTGAACCAAATTTCAATCCCTTTGCTTTTTTATTGGGATTAACATCTGTTCTAGTGAAATAAACTCCATTGCCATCAGCTGTAAAAACCGCCGGACCATTATGATATTCGTTATTAATTTCGTCTGACAAACGATTGATCGTTGGGTTTTGCTGACGATAATCTACTTCATATAGTTTAAGAAATGGATTACCTGTCCAACCATATATTTTATTTTTGAAAGATTCTGAATCTCTGTCTGAAACAAAAACATAGTTTTCTCCGTACTTAACCGGAGAAAAATCAGAGAACTGCGAATTCAACACTGATTCGCTTTTTATTAAAATATTCTTACCCGGATTTTCCAACATTGTCCTGGCAATATCACAAGATGAGGCCATTTTCATAGCTTCATCAGATTTTTCGGGAACAAGTTCTCCGTATTTTAAATAGTTGGTCTTTGCTTCCGCGAAGTGTTCATTTTGCTTCAGTGCATCCGCGAAATATTTGTAGTTTACAGGATCTGCATCCGGGTACGATAAAACAGTAGAATATGCTTTTTCTGCCTTTTCTGTATTGTTAACAAATCTGTAACTATTGGCCAGTTTCTCTGCAACTTCTAAAGTTGGCTTTTTTGCCATAATCTTTTCATAAAGATCAATGGCAAATTTATAATCATACTGGGCATAGTACTTATTTGCTTTTTGTAAATCGTCACAAAAAGCTTTCTGTGGAATTAAATAAATAAAAAAGCAAACTGAGAGAGTTAAAAATAGTTTTTGAGAGGTCATAGTAAGGGGCATTTTAAAAATATCTAGGTGTTGGAATAGCGTCGGTAGATTTAGTTTTAGGTAAAATTAATCCTAATGAAATCTCATGCGTTCCGTTTGAATAATCATTTATGTCAGAAAGTGAATAGTCATAAGCATATCCCACTCTGTATTTCTTGGATACAAATAATTCCACAGCACCCACAATTGAATTCTGTTTAAGTGAATTGATCTCTACATCCGGATTGTCTCTGAAGTAAGCTCCTGTTCTGTAAGAAGCACCTAACCAAACCATTTCTTTAATTAAAAAGAAAGTGTTTAAGTCAATATTTGTCGGACCTCTTCCATCATCACGGACCATAAATGAGGGTTTAAATTTAACAGTGGGATTTAAATCCATTAAATATCCGGCAGTTAAAAAAGCGTGTCTGCCTTTACGAGCAAAAACATTTTTACCCGCATCCTGATAGTTAATGGCCGCAGAAAGTAAATTAGTTGCAGATGCTCCGGCATAAAATTTATCATTGCTGAAAAATAAACCAAATTTTGCATCAGGCGTAACATAATTTAATTTCCCTCCAACAAAATTAGGATCGTTAGGATCTTCTGTAACAGCTCCGTTATTATTCAGGTTGTTTTGAGACAATCCTAAAGCTAAACCAAAAGCTAATCTGGAAGACTTTCCAACTTTTAATCTGTAGGCATAATTGCCATATACAGATGTTTGCCCCTGAAGGCCAATTTTATCATTAACAATAGATAATCCTAATCCTACTTTATCATCTTTTGAAAATGATCCATCAGCAATAATTGATTGCGTTTTAGGTGCGCCACTAAAGCCCACCCACTGATTTCTGTTTAACAAACTGATGTTATAGGCTTCTTTATATCCAGCGTAAGCCGGATTAATAACTAAGCTGTTAAACATATATTGACTGTATTGCGCATCCTGCTGTGCATTTGCAGCAAATTGTGAAAGACCGAAAAATATAAGCGCTAGTAAATATTTTTTCATATTAATTTTTCTTTAACATGGTGATAAATCCTTTGTAAGATTTTTGAACACCATCTATGTTTACATTCAGTACATAGAAATACGTTCCGGGATTCATATTACCACCGTCCCATGCTTTGGCAGAGGAATAATTCTGAGTTCTGTAAACTTCATCACCCCAACGGTTAAAAATAACCAGATCATTATTTGGAAACAGATCCAGATTATTAATAATCCAGGTATCATTTTTCCCGTCTCCATCTGGCGAAAATCCATTGAAAAAAGTTAATGGCTCATTTACATCAGACGTAGTATTGGCAAAAGAAAATGGAGTATTCTTAATTACTTTTTGGGATGCGAATAATAAAGTACGGTTTAAATTGTCCCCGAAGCTTCCTTCTGCAAGGGTTGAAGGACCAGCCTTTTCCCACAGCATAAACGGACTCCAATCTACAATTTGTTTAAAATCACCATCTACAATAGTATTTTGATGAAATAAAATATCTGTGTGTGCAGAGCCTTCTGGCTGATCAACTACATAAAAATATTTATCAAAAACATTCTGAACATCTTGCCTTTTGCTATTTACATTATATCCACTTTGCGTTGGATCTCCTTTTGTAAATGTAACCGCAAAAATATTTTGATTAGTTTCATGAGGTGCAAATACAAGCGGCCGATATAAAATAGTAGAGTTTTGAGAACTTCCCATCGGGAAAACATATTGACCATCCGCATTGGTTGCCCGTTCAAATTTTCCTTTTTTATCAGTGCTAACAAAACCCGATGTTCTTGTTACTGCTGATGGTTTAGCATTCATAACACGCACAGTAAATTCATCCACAACTAATTCCTTATCATGCAAATAAAGTACACAACGTATATCCGCATCATTATGCATGAATTTATTTCCAGTGCCCAATAAACTTAAACAGGGAAATTCAGTTTTAAATGCACCGCCAATATTTTGTATACCTCCCGATAATTCAACAGGGGTATCAGAACGTCTGTCAAAAACCGCTGATTTTGAATCATTATTATACCAGTTACCTTTGATATTTATAATACCATGATTAATAATTGATCCTCCGGTGTGCGTATAATCCTGCTCTATAAAAAATAGAGCTTTGCTTTCCAGCGAGATCAGAGCCCCTGTATTTACTACCTGCGCCTGACTTATGTATGGAAAACTCCAGCACAAGCTGAGGATTAAAAGGGTTTTCTTATACATAATTATTGGATTACAGTAATGAAGAAATTCATTGAAGGTAAATCTACTGACGCACCGCTTACATTCATAAACTTAACTTCTACAGTTCCTGTAGCAGAAACTCTTGCGTAAGAAATAATGATACCATCAGGCAATGCCTGAGAAGGACTCACTTGTGCAGAACCGGTTGTTGTTGCATTAGTAACAGAGAATGTTTGCGTTCCGGAAGTACCCGCTGCAATTGGAGCAACATCTGCATTGCTTGTATTTTTGATAATACTATTTAAAGCAGTACCATTAACACCAATACGTACACCACCTGAAGAAAGTAAACGAATTTGCTCTGTTCTGCTTGCGCCCAATATAAAGTCTGTTGCATCAGTTGTTCCAGCAAAATTTTGACCTAATCCGGTTCCAGGAGATGTTCCAGCATTTCCCGTTCTCAGCCAGCCGTTAGTGTCTCCTTGCGCACCTTGAGGGCCCTGAGGACCTTGAACACCTTGTGCCCCTGCGGGTCCAATTGGACCTTGAGGGCCAGCAATTCCCGGATCTCCTTGCGGACCCTGAGAACCAGTAGTCCCAACAGTACCTTGTGGGCCAGTTGCTCCCGTTGCACCAATCGGTCCAACATCTCCCTGATCACCTTTATCTCCCTTGTCTCCTTGCGGACCTTGAGGACCAGCAGGACCAGTTAAACCAATTGAACCTTGTGGACCAACAATCCCCTGATCACCTTTAATACCTTGAATACCCTGATCTCCGGTTAAACCGATTGGACCGGTTAAACCAATATCACCCTGATCACCTTTATCTCCTTTGATTCCTTGAATACCTTGTGCTCCAACCGGACCTGTAGCTCCTGC
>JBBRCI010000094.1:0-9870 GCA_038204935.1 Sphingobacteriales bacterium
CCTCCGCATGCCTTCCTGAACTTTGTCCATCCGCTGTGGCCTTTAATGTTGAACCTACACAATCATCCTCACATACATGCCAGGTGGTCACAAAATTTCCATCTGCATCGGCTGTTACTTCCCACACTTGGTGGTCTTCACCGCCATCGGACGTTCCGTCATAATGCAGCACCTGCAGATTAACTGTTTCACCAGGCTGGTACCCGCTTCCTGTAAGAGTTGCAGTAGTGCCCGGCGCATAGTCTTCCTGATCTGAAGTCAGGGTAGCCGTTTGGGCCAATACATTTACACTGCTGAAAAGCATCACCATGAAGCCAATAATCAGCGTTAAAAGTTTTGTTTTCATAGAAATTAAATAATGGTTTGTGAGAAATTAAACCCAAATCCTTTCTCGGCATTTCGATCCAGAACGGGAATTAATGATGAATTCCGCAAAATGATTTCTTTCTGCAAGTTTTTTGTTTCTTTTAGAAGGGATTTCTGAGAAGATGAGATAGGTAGAGATTTATTCATAGGGTTAGTCTTTACATATTAATTTCCGCTGAAAATTTATCAGTAGATTTTAAAAAAGTACAAGGAGAAATATCAGCTGTGATTCTGAATAATCAAACAATCACGTTGCTTCTGAAATTAAAAATGGAGAGAGTAAAATTTATTCGATAATGCTTTCCTTATTAATTAGATATATTAATCCTTAAACTATTATTATAGATGAAGTTAAATACTTCTCTCACATTTAGTACTGGGTTAAGTAAATTGCTTAATAATTGTATAAAAGTTAATTAACTTGAAATCAAAATGGTTATTAAAAAAAATAATAATTTCGTTTTTTCAATATGTGGATAAGCTTTTTTTGAATTATGAGGAGAATTTTTCACTTTCGTAAAGTGAGAAATATGTGAACGATTTAGATTATTTCCCACCTTAAAATTTAAAAATGTTATCCCATATAAAACAAATTTCTTCAGAATTATTACTTGCCGAAAAACAGATTAAAACGACATTGGATCTGTTGGATGAAGGGGCAACCATCCCGTTCATATCGAGATATAGAAAGGAGTTAACCGGAAGTCTGGATGAAGTTCAGGTTGCAGATATCAGAGACAGGGCTCAGCAACTTCGTGAACTTGACAAAAGAAAAGAAGCTATTTTAAAATCACTTACAGAAACCGGTAATTTAAGTCCGGAGCTAGAGCAGCAAATTAAAAATGCTTCAAATTTAACTCTACTCGAAGATTTATATCTTCCTTATAAACCTAAACGCAAAACAAGGGCTTCTATAGCTCGTGAAAAGGGTTTGCAGCCTTTGGCTGATATAATTTTAATTCAGGATAAAATCAATCTTAAAACAGAAGTCGAAAAATACATTAATGCTGAACTCGGGGTTTTAAACTCAGAAGATGCACTTGCAGGCACCCGGGATATTCTTGCCGAAACAATGATGGAAGTTCCGGATGTTCGTGCTAAAGTTCGTTCAATTTTTCTGGAACAGGGTATATATCACACGAAAATGTTAAAAGGAAAAGAGCAGGAAGGAATTAAATACAAAGATTATTTTGACTGGTCGGAACCTTTAAAATCTGCTCCTTCGCATCGGGTTTTAGCTATGCGGAGAGGAGAGAAGGAAATATTTCTTTCAATGGAAATTGCTGTTCCTGAAGAAGATGTAATTCATTTGATTGAAAATAAATTCATCAGATCTGCAGGAGATTGCGCTGATCAATTAAAGCTGGCTATTGCCGATGGTTTTAAACGTTTACTAAAACCCTCCATGGAAACTGAAGTTAGATTGCATTCTAAAAAGAAAGCAGACGACGAAGCCATTCGGGTTTTTGCCGAAAATGCACAGGCTTTATTATTAGCTGCGCCCATGGGACAAAAAAGGGTGATGGCAATAGATCCCGGTTTTAGAACAGGTTGCAAAGTTGTTTGCCTGGATGAGCAGGGAAAACTGTTAGAAAATACCACTATTTATCCCCATACGGGAGCCGGAAATGTGAAGGAAGCTGAAAAGACAATCAGGCATTTGGTTGAGAAATATAAAATTGAAGCAATTGCCATTGGAAACGGAACTGCCGGAAGGGAAACTGAATCATTTGTTCAGGCCTTGAAGTTCATTAACGTGCTGATAGTAATGGTGAATGAAAGCGGTGCTTCTATATATTCTGCTTCGGCGGTTGCCCGCGATGAATTTCCGGATCATGATATTACCGTTAGAGGTGCGGTTTCTATTGGCCGGCGCTTAATGGATCCATTGGCCGAACTGGTAAAGATTGATCCTAAATCTATAGGCGTGGGGCAATATCAGCATGATGTTGATCAGACTAAGTTGCAGTCTTCGCTGGATGATACAGTAATTAGTTGTGTAAATTCTATCGGAGTTGAACTGAATACGGCGTCTAAAGAAATTCTGGCTTATGTTTCTGGTTTGGGACCGCAGCTTGCTCAGAATGTGGTGGAATACAGAAATGCAAACGGTGCTTTTACAAAACGATCTGAACTGAAAAAAATACCCAGATTAGGTGACAAAGCTTTTGAACAGGCTGCCGGATTTTTACGGATTCGCAATGCGAAAAACCCACTCGATAGCAGTGCTGTTCATCCCGAAAGGTATGCGTTGGTAGAACAGATGGCTAAAGATTTAAACTGCAGCGTTTCTGATTTGATGAAAAATGAGGATCTGCGTAAGCAAATAAAACTTCAAAAATACGTTTCAGAAGAAATTGGTTTGCCAACGTTAAACGATATTATGGCCGAACTGGCAAAGCCGGGACTTGATCCGCGACAAGCGTTTGAAAGTTTTAGTTTTGCTGAAGGAATTAATGCCATTTCAGACTTGCATGTCGGGATGAAAGTGCCGGGACTCGTTACAAATATTACGGCATTCGGGGCATTTGTAGATATTGGTGTTCATCAGGATGGTTTGGTACATCTTAGTCAGATGGCCAACCGGTTTATTAAAGATCCGAATGAAGTGGTTAAGGTGAGTCAAAAAGTGATGGTAACCGTAACTGAGATTGACGTTGCCCGGAAACGGATAGCTTTATCTATGAAAACCGATGAACCGAAAGAAGTGAAAAAGCAAAAGCCTGTAAGAGTAAATTTTGATAAAAAAGTACAGAAGCCGGAGACCGCGGAAGATATGCAAAGTAAACTGGCAGCTTTAAAAAATCGCTTTAAGTAAAAAAACAAACGCATAAAAAAGGATCTGTTTGCGCAGATCCTTTTTTTTATGAATTAAAATGGCGATTACTTAAACTTTATGGCCATAGTTAAATTATTAGAATTTAAGCCGTTACTCCGGTTGTAATGCCCGTAGCGAAGTTCAAACGTATTTAGTTTTTTCATGCCTAAAATTCCATCCACAGAAGTGAATCTTAAATTTAAGCCTGCATAATTGCTGGTAAATTTAGAAAGATCATAATCACTTGTATAGAAATTCTGTTGTGCATTATGTGCCTGATATCCGGCAAACTGATCGGCCGCTGTTTGTGTATAAAACCTGTAAAAGGGGCTTAATGAAAAGAAAGGAGTTACTTTAAAAGGTGTTTCAATTTCTGCGCTGCTACCTTTAATTCCCCAGTCGTCTGTATAATAACGGAATAAAGATCTAATCACGAAACGATCTCCTGCGAAGTAATTTAAGCGTAAACCAATAGGTAGTTTAAATCTCGTATCAGGCATATTTTCGGCGTGTACCGAATTATCCTGAAAATAAACACGTTGATATAAAGTTCCTAATTGTCCCTGCTGATAAGCCAGATCCAAAAGTAAAGCCATTTGTAAACGCGGATTTATTATTTGAGAAAAACTAAATGATGCGTTGTAAGAATTCCGGGGTTTATTACCGCCAAAGCCTAAATCCTGACGTAATTCTATGGGATAAATCACTTTCCAGGAATCCAGGAAAGCCATTAACTTAATTCCGAATTCACGGTTATTATCCTGTGAAGATTTAGAAAAATTGATATTTCCACCAATTGACGTATAATCATACTCCTGAGAATAGGATGCTCCGGCACCAAATGTATAATGCTTTTTAGCATCTTTCATCGACCAGTTTGCCGAAGGATAAATTCTGGTATCAGCAGCAGATGCTGATGAAATGGTTGTTGGATCTATTTTATCTGAAGATGCGGAAGTGTAATGATCTACGCCCAGTTCAAAATCAAATGTATGTGTGCGATCGTACTTGTCGGATTTAGATAGAGTAACGTCAAAACTATTTGCAAAGTCAGAAAGTTTTTCGGTTCCAATTCCTCCGGTTACGGCAGAATTATCGCCATTCTGATGGTAGTAACTCGATACAAAATTTACCTCGTCAACTTTAAGTTTACGGGTTTTGTAAGATGAGTTTTGTGTTGAATCTGTTTGCGCAAAGGCACTTAGAACGGAGAGATATAAAAATGCAACTCCTAAATATATTTTCTTCATAAACCAAAGGCAGAATTAATTACAACCACAACCACCACCGGTTTTTCCACCGTTACCGCCTGATGAACCTTCGCGGTAAAGCATAAAATTCATTTCAGATTTTTGATTCTGACGGGCAGAAAGTGCCATTTCAGAATCGTTCAAATACATTTTATTGTACTCTTTAACAGATGAGCATGAAGAAAAACTGATAGCAAAAATTCCTGCTATTAAAGTTAATCCTGCGTATTTACGAATGCTTTTCATTTGGATAAATTAATATTTTTGGAATGGAATATACGGTTCTGGTCATCAATAATGATGCAGGCAATTTTTTGCATTTGATTAATCAGATCTAAACCAACTTTTGTACCCATAACAATAACTGGAGTGGCAATAGCGTCTGCAAATTCGGCGTTGGGACAGATAATGGTTACGCTTTTAATCCCCGTGACCGGGAAGCCAGTTTTAGGATCTATTGTATGCGAATATTTTTTGCCGTTTATGGTCACATATTTCTCGTAATTACCCGACGTTGCCACCGCGGCATCGGTTATATTCAAAGTAGAAAAAGGCTGGTTTTTAGCTTCCGGATCAGCAATTCCAATTGTCCATGGAGATCCGTCGGCCTGAAATCCCCAGGCTGTTAAATCTCCGGCAGCGTTTACAATTCCGCTTTGTACGCCTTTTTCTTTAAGTATAAATTTAGCCCTTTCGGCGGCATAACCTTTGCCAATTCCGCCAAAGCCAATACGCATTCCCTTTTCTTTGAGAAAAACTGTGTAGTTTTTTTCGTCGAGAATTACATTTTTGAAATTAACAAGTTTAACAGATTCTCTGGCTAATTCGGCGTCTGGTAATTCGGTCATATTCAGATCGAAATTCCAGAAACGTTTATCAATTGAACCGTACGTAATATCAAATGCTCCCTGAGTAAGTTCAGAAATCCGCTGGGAGCGGAAAATCAGATCGAACATTTCTTTGGAGACTTTTACAGGAGTAATTCCCGCATTTTGGTTTATTAAATTGGTTTCGCTATCGTCTTTAAAAGTGCTTAAAAAAGATTCAATCCGCTGAATCTCTTCGATAGCGGATTGAATACAAGCATCGGCATAAATATGATCATCTGAAAGTACACTGATCTCAAAGCGATTACCCATCAGCTTTAACACCTTTTTATGAAGTATAATTTCTTCAGATACGGACGGAGGGATCATTAAGGTTTTGTTATTTCTGAAACAAATTCAGTGGCAGTTTCTTTAGGTAAACCTTCCCATCTTTTTAAAACCTTACCATCTTTATCAAGTAATAAGGTTAATGGAAATACACCTTCTTTATTGTATTTATCCGCAAGAGCGGCATTTATTGCCAGTTGATTTTTTGCAGGTTGATTTTTCTTCATTCTGGGAAAATCTGCGTTTACTAAAACCAGATTTGCTTCAGAATAATTTTTGAACTCTTCACTTTCAAAAATCTGCTTATGCATTTTAATACAAGGTCCGCACCAGTCAGACCCAGAGAAGTTAAGAACTATTAATTTATGATCCTCTTTTGCCAGAGCTTTTGCCTCGTCCAGATTACTTAACCATGGAGATGAGTTCAAGGTGAAAAAAGTAAGAAAAACTAAAAGAAGACTTTTCATATATAAATTTAATTAGGTATTGATTACTTGAATACTGTAAATATAAATTGTGATTATGAAGTTAAGATGAAGAAAAAAATGCGTTGTAGTATTCAGATTTATCTTTATCTGAATCCTTACAACGCAAGAATCATGCGGAAATTTTGTTAAAATATCCCGATATGTAAGAGATTTGTAATTAATCTACTATTGCCATAGGAGAGAATCCCGACTTTTCTGAAATAGTATAAACTTCTTTACTTTTCATTGCTTTAAAAATATAAGCGCAGAATTCATATTCTTCTAAATCCTCGCACAAAGAAAGCATCTCTGATAGGGTATTTTTAGGCATCCTTGCAAAATAAGCAATTGATTGCTTATCTGTGTACGGGCGCATTCCGTACGAACTCATCATGATATATTCTGTTAACATATTTGTTAATTCTTCCTGGCTCATATTTTAAAAATTATATATTTTGATACGGATGAGTTCATTTTAGGTTCAGCTTTTTTTATTTTTTTTAAGGACGGTTTATTGTATAAACTGTTATAGAAATCAAAAGCATTGTATCTTCGTCCTTGAAGATAAATATGGAAACAATTGATGCGGTTATAATTGGTGGCGGAGCTTGCGGGTTAATGTGTGCGGTACAAGCTGGATTTTTAGGTAAAAGAACTTTGATTTTAGAAAAGAATGAAAAAGTGGGAGCAAAAATTCTGATCTCGGGGGGCGGAAGATGCAATTACACCAATTTATATGCAGATGGCTCAAACTTTATTTCCGGAAATGAACACTTCAGCAAATCTGCTTTATCTCAATGGACAGTTGATGATACCGTTCAGTTTTTTGAAAGTTACGGCATCACCGGAAAGGAAAAAACACTTGGACAGCTTTTCCCCGAAAGTAATAATGCACGTGATATTATAAAGGTTTTTACTGATTTGTGTCGTGATTTAGAGCAGCAAATAATTTGTTCTGCAGATGTTAAATCCGTTCAAAAATATGATGACGATACCTTTGAAATTAGTTACGAAAAAAATGGTAGTACAAAAACTGTTAAAGCGCCGGCAGTTGTAATCGCCTCCGGTGGATTACCGATCCAAAAAATGGGAGCAACCGATTTCGGCTTAAAAACTGCCCGTCAGTTTGGCTTAAAACTAACTGAAACCGCTCCGGCTCTGGTGCCGCTTACCATCACCGGAAAAGATGCAGAATGGTATGCTCTTCTCTCCGGTAATAGTATTTTTTGTCGCGTTTCTAATGATCAGATCAGTTTTGAGGAAAATATATTATTTACACATTGGGGCTTAAGCGGACCCGCAATACTGCAGATTTCTTCTTATTGGAAAGCGGGAGAGACAATTGATCTTGATTTGCTACCACATGATAATATATCTGATATGATTCAGGAAGAAAAGCAAAGAAATGGCAAAAAGCTTTTGAATAGTTTTTTGGCCGAATTGTATAGCAGAAAGTTCGCAGATGCCTTGAATAAATTTCTCCCGGTAGAGAAAAATCTGGCATCCTTAACAAAAGAAGAAATTCAAAATATAGATCAGTTGATCCATCATTTTAAAGTGAAACCTGCCGGCGATAAAGGATATGATAAGGCAGAAGTAATGCGTGGAGGAGTTTCTACAGATGAACTTTCTTCTAAGACTCTGGAATCTAAAAAAGTAAAAGGGCTTTATTTTGGCGGAGAATGCGTGGATGTAACAGGCTGGCTTGGCGGTTATAATTTTCAATGGGCCTGGGCATCTGGCTTTGTAATTGCACAACAAATTTGAATGATATATTAGATTTATTAATTTAAAGTATGGATAGGAAATTTTACACTTTATTGCTTCTGACTACTTTCTTCTTAAGCAATTGCAATATTCTTCAGCAAAAAGCTGACAGGGAAAATTTAGGTGATTCTGCCTGGAAATTAATTGCTATCAAACAAAACAGGGAGAATCTAGGTCAGGCGGCTATTTTAAAGTTTGATGAAAAAGACGGAGAAATAAAAGGCGTTGCAGCCTGTAATTCTTTTAAAGGTGAATTTGAAAAGATCAGAAACCTGATCACTTTCGGAGACCTTGTAACTACCAAAATGTATTGTGAAGGCAAAATGGATGAAGAAATTCTAATCCTGTCCAGTCTTAAAAACGTTTCCCACTTTGAAGTGAAATCCAATATGCTATATCTGTATAGTAAAGATGAGTTGCTTCTGACGTATAAAAGGTAGTTTCTTTTTAGGGAGGAGTTCGCAGTTTTCAGTTGGCAATTTATCAATGCCTGAATAGTGTTGACTTTTTACTGGCGAGGGTGCCGTAGTTGGAGGTTGTCAATGCCCTTATATCTAAATAATTTTAAATATCTTTTTTGCGGCGTTCTATATTGTCTTTAACTTCAGGCAAAAAGTCAAAACAAGAATCTATTGAAAGCCAGTCGTAGAAGATCGAATATTTTTTTCTCTTAACATAATGAGATTGCTTCGTTCCTCGCAATGACGAAAACACCGGGTTTGCAAGGCAGGACTGGAGCGAGCCATGGCAACCCCAAACTAAAACAGATTGCTTCGTTCTTCGCAATGACGTACATAATACGGGTTTGCGAGGCAGGCTTGTGTGAGGAGTGGCAATCTTCAAATTCGGTAAATGGATATAGTCTTCATTAATCGTTTTCGTTTATCACTCTCTCCAAAAAGATTTCTCATTATATTCAAAATGACCGCTTAATTTTCGTGGAAGGCGACAAAAGAAAATGTTATATGGGTTATTGTTCCTCAACTATCTGAAGTTGATAATATAAACGCACAGATTTTAAAATGCCCATAATCAAAAAAGGGCTCCTTATTTAGAAGCCCTCTTAAAAAATATAATATTACAAATTAATCACACTCCGGTGTTGTAAAAATATAGGTCTCTACATTTCCAGTTGGGATGCTATAACTTTCGGATCTTCCCATTTGCCACCAGAATTTATTTCTGGTTTTTTGGTAGTTGCCAATTTCGTTCATGTTTTCGGCATCATATAATCTTCCGTTTAACATTACATATTTAATTTTTTCAGTGTTGCGGATATCATCTAATGGATTGGCATCCATCACAATTAAATCGGCTAATTTGCCAACTTCAAGTGATCCAATTTCTTTTCCCATTCCAAGATATTGAGCACCGTTAATCGTGGCACTTCGAATTGCCTGTAAAGACGACATTCCGCCTTGTGCCAGCATCCACAATTCCCAGTGTGCGCCTAAACCTTGTCGCTGACCGTGAGCCCCCAAATTTATTTTGGTGCCGCCATCAGCTAATTGTTTTACGGCTTTAGAAACTTCTATATGCCCGTAATCTGCAAATTCTGAAGTGGTTCTGCGGCGGGAACGTTCATCAATGATTTGCCGCGGAGTGAAAGTCAGCAAACGCTCATTTTCCCAAACATTGGTACGGTCATACCAGAAATTTTCTCCGCTTTGCGATCCATAACTTACAATTAAAGTAGGAGTATAGGCAGTTTTACTTTCATTCCAAAGTGTTTTTACATCCTTGTATAATGGTAAAACCGGAACGTTGTGTTCAATGCCAGTATGTCCGTCGAGGATCATGGTCATATTATGCGAAAAAGTGGAGCCTCCTTCAGGTACAACTTCCATTTTTAATTCACGGGCTGCCTGAATAATTTGCTGGCGCTGTTCTCTGCGAGGCTGATTGTAAGATTTTACACTAAAAGCACCTACCGCTTTCATTCTGCGTAAAGCAGAACGGGCATCATCCAGACTGTTGATCACTGCTTTAAAGTCACCGTCCGCTCCATATAAAATAGTTCCGGTAGAGTAAACCCGCGGACCAATCAT
>JBBRCI010000095.1:0-9796 GCA_038204935.1 Sphingobacteriales bacterium
TCTTCTCCGGATGATGATGATTTACCATTCTAAAATAAATGCAAGCATAAAAAAGCCGGTCAAGATGTTACTTGCCGGCTTTTGTGTGAAAGCTATTCTTTGATCAATTTCCTGATAAAGGTTTTATTACCCTGTTTTATGGTTAAATAATAAATTCCATTCATCGGGAGATTTAATTGTTTAAGATACATTCCGTTGCCGGCAGAAATTTTTTCTGATACAATTGATTTCATTTCACTGTCTGTTAATTTAAAATCTACCGGGTCTTTTGCAGCAAGTGTAAATGAAAGGCCGATTTTACCCGTAGAAAAATTCGGGAAAACCACCAGGTCTTTTACATTTAATTCTTGGGCAATCGTTTCATTGCCGCTAACTTTCTTTAACTGTTCTTTGTTCAATTCGCTTAAGCGGATATTCATTCGGGTGGTAATTCCATCCTGATCAGTGTTTGAAAAACTGAAGTTCTGAGAATTTTTTTGGTCATTCATCCAGATTGCTCCACGGTCGCCGTCCATAAAAAGCCGTTGATGAAGGCCTTTGGGGTCAATACCTTCATCAGAAAAACTTCTGTCTAGCGTGATAATTTTTTTGCGCATATTACTGTCCAATCCGTTCATTTTAAATCGAAATCCTTTCATAGTAGAATCATCGTTAAAGGCAACAATCAAACTGTCAGTATCGAACTTAAATACTCCGTGACGTTTTCCATCCAGGTTCATTTCGAAATTTCCGTCTTTTTCAGAATTCCATCTTAAAACATGAGGTTCGTCATCGCCTTTACGTATAATAATTTCTTCAAATTGACCATCGCTTTTTCCACTTCTGATAATTACCTTTTTACTTAAATGGCTATCCATTTCATCAAGCTCTTTCAGCATTTTTTTTCGCTCAGATTTTGATGCTTCACTTAACTTCTTTCCATTAATAACAGTATCATCATTAGTAATGATTATACTTTTTTCGATTTTTTCAGTCTTTTTCTCCTGAGCAAATCCCTGAGAAATTGTTCCCGAAATTGTAAATACAAACCCTGTTAGACCGAGGGCGAGTATTTGAAGCATATTCTTTTTCATAAAATTAGCTTTTGTGATCTACTAAATTAAAGCTCTCCGGTAGTTTATAATGTTAAGGGATTGTTAAAATATGTTAAAAGAAAATTGACTTACAGCATGTTGCGTTATTTTTGTGAGGAATGAAGAGGAAGAGCATAATTTTGATCATCGGTTTAATGACCCTGGCTTTGCTTGGGGTTATGGGTATGCAGCTTTATTTTTTACAACAATCTTACCAGCTAAAATCGCAGCTTTTTGATCAGAATGTAAACGAAGCATTAGGGAATGTAGTAAGTAAACTGGAGAAAATTGATGCCAATCGGTTTTTAAGGAAGAAAGCAGAAAGCATCCCCAGTGTTATTGAAAGAAAGAAATACAGCCAAATTAATATTGCCCGGAACACTAAAAGACCTGCCAGAAAGAGAAGAATTCCTGTTGAAACCTATGCATCCATTTTAAAGCTCGAGCAGCAAAAGGCAGATAGTATTTTTTCCTTGCGGGATAGCATGCTTCGCATACGCTATCCAAATGCGGTAGCTTTTAATGATGCGGTTACAGCTGCCGAATTAAGTAATTTGGATTACAAACTGCAGGTTGATGTGGTGCAGTTTGAAGATGCCGCTGGTCAGGTTCATCAGAAAACCATGCAAACCCTAAGCAAAGGTTTAAGTTCCCGCGGAGGAAATGTTGCTGTTAATACCATCAATCCCTTCAAGCCGGATTCGGTTCGGCAGTATGTTGTTTTCGATCCACAATACGGGCCGAGGTTAATTACTATTCCACGGCCAAAACTTACAACTATTTCACGACCAGTTCTCAAACCTCCTCGTGATGAGGAATCTGTTCAGACTGTAAATCAGGTTAAAGCTTATTTCGAAGAAAAAAAAGAAAATAAAGACGTTTTTAAAGATCTTTATACAGAATATCAGCAGGTTGCGGTTCCATTAAGTCAGCGAATTCATCCTCAAACATTAGATTCAATGCTGCGTCTGGAGTTACAGAACCAGGCTATTAATAGTGATTTTGAATATAAATTAACTTCCGCAAAGCGGGATTCAGTTATTTTTATCCGGGCCTCAGATCAGACTGAATTTTTGCCTTACAACACTTATCAAACGCCGCTTTTTCCAAAAGATATGATCCGCGATGCGGGATTATTAACAGTCACTTTTCCGGATAAAAATAACATCATATTATCCAATTTAGCGGCAATGATGGGACTTTCCGGTGGTTTGTTACTAATCCTGATTTTCTGTTTTGGCTATACATTACACATGATCCTGAAACAGAAAAAATTATCGGAGATGAAAACCGATTTCATCAATAATATGACGCACGAGTTTAAAACGCCAGTTGCAACCATCATGATTGCAAGTGAGGCATTAAGAGATCCGGAATTAACGGAAGACAAATCCCGGCTGAGTAGACTAGCTGATATTATTTATGATGAAAATGTGCGTTTGGGAGATCATATTGAACGGGTTTTAAATATCGCCAAAATTGATAAAGGTGATTTAAAGCTGGAGCATAAAGAAATTGAAGTGAATGATTTACTTTCTGCGATTGTAGATAGTATGGCCTTGCAACTGGAAAAACGCAATGCCCGTATTCAACTTGATTTAAATGCTGAAAATGCTACCGTAATGGGCGATGAATTACATTTATCAAATGTTATTTTCAACTTGATTGATAATGCCAATAAATACAGCAAAGGTGATCCTGAAATTAAAATTTCGACTTTAAACAGCGGGCGAAATTTAATTATTCGTGTTGAGGATAAGGGAATTGGAATGAATCGCGACCAGCAAGCAAAAATATTCGATCAGTTTTACCGCATCCCGACAGGTAATTTGCATGATGTTAAAGGTTTCGGACTTGGTTTAAGTTATGTAAATGATATTGTCAGGAGACTGAAAGGCACTATCAGGGTTAAAAGTGAAAAGGATAAGGGTTCTGAATTTGAAATTGTTTTACCTTGCATTTAATTGTTATGAAGAAAATATTATTGGTTGAAGATGATCCAAACCTGGGAATGCTTTTACAGGATTATCTGCAGCTAAAAGGTAAATTTGAGGTAGTTCTTAGTGTTGATGGCGAAGAAGGTTTAAGAGCTTTTACCAAAGACCAGTTTGATGTTTGTATTCTGGATGTGATGATGCCTAAAAAAGACGGATTTACGCTTGGCCGCGATATCCGAAAGATCAATCCGAATGTGCCCATTATTTTCGCGACAGCCAAAACGATGATTGAGGATAAATCTGAAGCTTTTAACCTTGGCGGAGATGATTATATAACTAAACCCTTTAGAATTGAAGAACTTCTGTTGCGGATAAATGCTTTGTTAAAACGGGTTTCAGATCCGGATAAGCAGGATGGGAAACCTTTGCCAACCAGTTTTAATGTTGGGAAATACAATTTTGATTATACAGCTCAACTCATCAGCAATGATGATAAACAGCAAAAAGTTTCAACCAAAGAAGCAGAACTGCTGAGATTATTATGCCTGAAGAAAAATGAAGTTCTTACCCGCGAGGAAGCTTTAATCAGCATCTGGCATGATGATAATTATTTTAACGGCCGCAGTATGGATGTTTTTCTGAGCAAACTGCGTAAATACCTGAAAGACGATCCGAAAGTGGAGATTATTAATGTACACGGAAAAGGGTATAAGTTATTGGAGAATTAAGCAATAATTCATAAAAAAGCCGCCTTATCATATGATCAGGCGGCTATACTTTTTCAGTTTTTTAACTTACAAATCAAACTTAATTCCCTGTGCCAATGGCAATTTATCAGAGTAATTAATGGTATTTGTTTGTCGACGCATGTAAGCTCTCCAGGCATCAGATCCAGATTCGCGGCCACCGCCGGTTTCTTTTTCACCACCAAAAGCGCCACCAATTTCAGCACCAGAAGTGCCGATATTTACATTTGCAATACCGCAATCAGAACCACCAGTTGAAAGGAATTGCTCTGCTTCACGCAGGTTAAGCGTCATAATTGCAGATGATAATCCCTGCGGAACACCATTTTGCATTTCAATTGCTTCAGCCAAAGTGCTGTATTTCATCAGGTACATAATGGGTGCAAAAGTTTCATGCTGCACAATCTCGTATTCATTTTTCGCTTCCGCGATGCAGGGTTTAACATAACAACCAGATTCGTAGCCTTCGCCTTCTAAAACTCCGCCTTCAACTACAAACTTGCCACCGGCAGCTTTGCATTTTTCAATAGAATCTAAATAAGAATTTACGGCATCTTTATCAATCAATGGTCCTACGTGCATGTTTTCATCCAGAGGATTTCCAATTTTTAACTGACCGTAAGCATTAACCAATTTGTTTTTAAATTCTTCGTAAACACTTTCGTGGATAATTAATCTTCGGGTAGAAGTACAACGCTGACCGGCAGTTCCAACCGCACCGAAGACTGCTCCAATTAGTGAAGTTTCCAGATCCGCATCTTTAGAAATGATGATGGCGTTGTTTCCGCCAAGTTCCAATAAGCTTTTACCTAAACGAGCACCTACTGCAGCGCTAACGGCTTTTCCCATTCGGGTAGAACCCGTGGCAGAAACTAAAGCTACACGTGCATCATTACTCATCAGTTCTCCCACATGGCGGTCGCCGATAACTAAACAGCAAACTCCTTCTGGCGCATCATTAGCAGCCAAAACTTTTTGCATAATATTCTGACAGGCAACAGCCGTTAAGGGTGTTTTTTCGGATGGTTTCCAAACGCAAACATCACCACAAACCATAGCCAAAGCCGAGTTCCAGCTCCAAACCGCCACCGGAAAGTTAAATGCTGAAATAATTCCCACAATTCCAAGTGGATGCCATTGTTCGTACATTCTGTGCAATGGACGCTCAGAATGCATTGTCAATCCATATAACTGTCGCGATAAGCCTACCGCGAAATCGCATATGTCTATCATTTCCTGTACTTCTCCGTAACCTTCCTGTAGGCTTTTGCCCATTTCGTAGGAAACCAGTTTTCCCAGGTCTTCTTTATGTTCGCGTAAGGCGTCGCCAAGCTGACGGATGACATCGCCTCTTTTCGGCGCCGGCCATGTTCGCCAAACCTTAAATGCTTCCTGAGCTTTTTTAATGGTAGTGTCATAATCATCCGCGGAAGCGAATTTTACTTCAGCTATCTGTTTGCCATCTACTGGCGAAAAAACTTTATGAATGGCATTGTTACCGGCACTGTTCCAGTTTTTACCCGTACTGCTTGCTTCATTTATAGCTTTTATTCCTAATCGCTGTAATATCGGTTCAATATCTATCTGCATAATATTTAGTATTTTTGCCAAAGTTAATCATTTCCATATAGGCGAGTCAACGGGAAACTCAAAAAGGGGCTTTAAAAAAATTTAAACTTTATTCAATTTATTCTCAGGCAATTAGATATCCTGAGGTTAGTATGTGGAAAAATAAAAGTTAATAAATAGACTTTTTGAGTTAAATTGATTGAAACAGCAGTTTGGCAGGCTATTTGAACGATGTTCAATGGTTTTCTAAACCGTCGTTCTTGATCGTAATTTTTAGGATGGAAGAAGATTTTGAATTTGACTTTTCCGAAGATCCACGATTTTCGGTAGAGCGATATGAAGAGATGATCCGTAATCAGGATCAATATTTTTTCGATGCTCTGGCATTTGAAAATATTATAGATTATTATATAGAGAAAAATGATCCGATCAAGGCTCTGCAAGTTGCAGAGTATGCGCTTAATCAGCATCCTTTTGCAGCGGTTTTTCCTATCAAACAGGCACAGTTATATGTTGTAACTAATCAGGTAGATCGTGCCTTTGAATCTTTGAGTAAAGCAGAAATGCTGGAACCTTCTGAAGCTGATATTTACACAATTCGCGGAAATATTTACGAAGGAATGGAACGCCATCAGGATGCTTTGGACAATTACGAAAAAGCGCTGGCTAACGCGGAATCTACTGACGAAATTTTACTTCATATATCATACGTTTATCAAAACTTAGGCGATTACGAGAGTTCTGTTACTTATCTTAAACTCTGTTTGCAGCAGAATATGGAAAATCAGGATGCCTTGTACGAGCTTGCTTTTTGTTACGATGTGATGGATAAGCAGGATGAAAGTATCCGCTTTTACGAACAGTATATTGATAACGAACCTTATTCTTATGCCGCCTGGTATAACCTGGGTAACGCTTTTAATAAGATGGATCTGTTTGAAAAAGCAATTGATGCTTATGACTATGCCATTCTAATCAAAGATAATTTCGCATCAGCATACTTTAATAAAGGTAACGCATTGGTTCATTTAGACCGGTTTGCGGATGCCATAGATGTTTACAAACAAACTTTTGAATACGAGCCGCCAAGTGGCGAGACTTATTGTGCTATCGGCGAATGTTATGAAAAGCTTGAGCAAATGGGCGAAGCCCGTTCTTATTATAAGAAAGCAGTTAAAATCGATCCGAAGCAGGCAGATGCTTGGTACGGAATTGGTGTAACACTTGATTTTGAAGAACGCTATTTTGAATCATTGCATTTCTACAGAAAAGCTTTAGATATTGATGATCAAAATGCGGATTATTGGTTCGCTATCGCGGATGCGCAATACAAATTGAAGCAATTGGATGAATCTGAAAAAGCCTATGAGAAAGTTGTTGAACTTAATCCGATTGATATTGAGGCATGGTTAGATTACTCATCTATTCTTTTTGAGCAAAATAAGCTTATAAAAGCCATTGAAACAATTTCTGAAGCCATTAAAAATAATCCGGATGCTGCCGAACTGTATTACAGAATGGTAGCTTACTTATTTGCAGACGGACAATATAATGAGGCATTAACCTATCTGGAGACTGCTTTAACTTCAGATCCGGATAAGCATTTTATTCTATTTGAATACCTTCCTCAATTACATGATAATAAGATCATCGTTGATATTATAAACAGATATACCCGCTAAAAAACTCTTTTATTCAAAGCTTCCTGTTTTGAATTTTTTTTTGAGATTTGCACTATTATGAATTATACCCTTAAAAATATTCCTGAACGTACCCAGAAACCACGTCAGAACGGTTTAACTATGGTTATGGATAAAGGTTTAAGTATCCGCCAGATTGAGGATTTTCTGGAAGTGGCCGGAGCGCATACAGATATTGTTAAATTAGGATGGTCGACTTCTTTTGTAACACCTAATCTTGAACAAAAATTAAAAGCTTATCGTGATGCCAATATGCCAACCTATTTTGGAGGTACTTTATTCGAAGCATTTGTAGTCCGTAATCAGTTTGATGATTACCGTCGTATTCTTGATAAATACGGAATGGAATTAGCCGAAGTATCTGATGGTTCCATTGAAATTCCGCATGAGGAAAAATGTGAATATATTAGAAAGCTGAGCGAACAGGTAACCGTAATTTCTGAAGTAGGATCTAAAGATGCTACCAAAATTTTTGCGCCCTATAAATGGATCGCTTTAATGAAAGCTGAGATTGAAGCCGGTGCATGGAAAGTAATTGCCGAAGCACGCGAAGGTGGAAATGTGGGTATTTACCGTGATTCCGGAGAAGTAAGAGAAGGATTAATTGACGAAATTTTAACGCAGATACCTCAGGAGACGATCATTTTTGAAGCTCCGCAAAAAGCGCAGCAGGTTTGGTTTGTTAAGCTTTTAGGAACCAATGTAAATCTTGGGAATATTGCTCCGGCAGAAGTTATTCCAGTAGAAACTTTACGTATTGGTTTACGTGGTGATACTTTCACACATTTTCTTGATTTAAAACAAGTGTAGCTTTAGGCTGTTGCCTGATTTAATTCATCATGAGATTGTTAATGCTTTTGTAAAGCTTAATAATCTCATCATTATTGGAATAACAAAATTATCATGAAAAAATACGGACTAATAGGATATCCCTTGTCTCATTCTTTTTCTCAAAAATATTTTACTGAAAAATTTAAAAGAGAAAAAATGGATGATTACAAATATGAGGCTTTTCCTATGCCGAATTTAAGTGAACTCCACGACCTTATTAAAGAAAATCCGGATCTCTGCGGGTTGAATGTAACGGTACCACACAAAATAGGTGTAATGTATTATCTGGATAAAATTGATCCTGCTGCTAAAGAAATTGATGCGGTCAATTGTATTAAGATTGTAAATCAGCATCCTGTTGAAGCATTTTTTGCCGGTGAATTATCTTCTTTGCAAGTTAGATTAGAAGGATATAATACCGATGCGTATGGTTTTGAAATGTCATTAAAACCTTTGCTGCATAATCATCACCCCAAAGCCCTTATTTTGGGAGCCGGTGGTGCAGCAAGAGCTGTTGCTTATGTATTAAATAAATTGGGCATCAGTTATAAAAGCGTTTCCCGCAGAGCGATTAAAAAACAAATGAGCTATGACCAATTAACTCCGGAAATGATTAAAGACCGCTTGTTAATTATTAATACAACCCCAGTTGGTACATTTCCCCAAATAGATCAGGCGCCAGAAATTCCGTATGAATACCTAACTTCAAAGCATATTTTATACGACCTTGTTTACAATCCTGAAGAAACACAATTTTTAAAACGTGGCCGTGAACATGGTGCGGTAACTAAAAACGGTTTAGAGATGCTGCACCTACAAGCAGAAAAAGCCTGGGAAATCTGGAACAGTTAATGAACAAATATAATTTAATAGCATTCCTTTTTTTAACGCAATTTTTAGGTGCCTGCAGTTCAGATTACTCGCCTAAGCCACGTGGTTTTTTTAAAATTGATTTCCCTGAAAAATCATATAAAACCTACAACGCAGATTGCCCTTACAGTTTTGATTATCCTGTTTATGCCAATGTGGTTCAGGATAGTGCCCGTGATGCAAAATCTTGCTGGCTGGATGTAAGTTATCCCTCTTTTAATGGTCGTATTCACCTAAGTTACCAGCCTGTAACCAGCAAAAAAGTCTTTAATGAACTGGTAGAAGATGCCCGTACTTTTGCTTTTAAACATACCGTAAAAGCTACCGCGATAGACGAAGCGGTGATTTCTTATCCGGATAAAAATGTTTATGGGATTTATTACAGTATTGATGGCAATACCGCTTCGTCAGTTCAGTTCTTTCTGACAGACAGCACAAAAAATTACCTTCGTGGAGCATTGTATTTTAATGAACAACCTCGCTTAGATTCTATTCAGCCAGTTTTAGATTTTGTGAAAAAAGATATTGACGTAATGATCAAAACCTTTAAATGGAAAAATTAAGTTGCTGCTTACCCATATATTAATTTCCGGTTACGGGCAATTAATCTATAAATGGGTCTGGCTAGCCAGATAAATGGCGGGAGTTTAAAAATAGACGCAAAGAAAGAACTCCAGTGTTCGCTTTTTCTCCAGATCTCTAAAACTGCATCAGCACCTTTTAAAACTATACCGGTTTCTGTAACTAAGTGCATTTCATTTTCGCAATCTGCGGGTTTTATTTGTGGGTATTTTGATAAAATTTCAGCATTTTGGAAAGGAACCAATTCAAATTGTTCTTTATGATCTATCCGGCTAAGCCAGCCGGTAACTCCCACACACATGGAGCAGCCACCATCATAAAAAACAATTGTTTTTTTCATTATTCAAATATATATCAACAATTTAAAATTACCCTTTTAAAGGGTGTAGCTTATTGATTAATTAATCTGCTAAATTTACCTCTGATATGATCCATATAAAATCTTTTACCTGCAATCCTTACCAGGAAAATACTTATTTACTTTATGA
>JBBRCI010000096.1:0-9629 GCA_038204935.1 Sphingobacteriales bacterium
CGGTTTTTGATTCAACACTTAACTGACTGACTGCTGCTGCTACCGCAGCGGCCGTAGCAATATATCCGGCAAACGAAATGATTATCGCTGGCAGTGTGATCGGCGCAGTAATAATAGCCGTCGAAATACCAGCAAGTATAAGACTGATATTCTGCAAGCGCTTAAAAAATGGAGGTTTTGGCGATTTAAGCCTTTCTATTGTATTCATGATCTGATTATTAAAAAAACATTTACCTGATTATTTACCAATGCACTGAATTTTTGCATTGCTTTTTTACTAAAGATGCCGGTTCCGGGACCAGTTACGCGTGTCACCGGAGCGATACAACCCCGTAATTCGGTCAGGGCAAAATTGGCAGGGTGGATCAAAATCATCGAACGACCGGGTACATCCTGCAGACTAAAATGAGCACCGTATTTCGGACTGCTTCTTGGCAGCACTACATATTCTCCTTCCGGGATGCAACTAATCCCTACTTGGTTTTGTCTCCAGGGCAATTCAATGCTTTCGCATATCATCAATCCCCCATGAAAAATTTTACCGTTTAAACCCTGTGAATGATATTCCCGTCGAAGAGTTATTTCCATATAAAAACAATAAATCCCTTCCCATTTGGAAAGGGATCATGAAGTAATAATTTATTGCTGATAGTCCTCGATAATGAGATCCTAAACTCCCGAAATTTGCACCAGGGAAAGCGCATTGTATGCTCCATTTTTCAATGGATACATTTGCCCGTTCACTTCCTGATAAAACTCAATTCCCAAAACCGCAAACAAAGGCTTGGTGCTGTTTGCAACAAGGTTGGCAGTTAATGTTTGGGCAGGAATTGTAGCGCCATCAAAAGCAATCTGTGCAGTGCTGTCATTTTCGGTCTGAAAGGCGCCGTTCTCAAAATCAATTTCAGAACCGGCCATATTCAATTTGAAATGAGTTGTACCTGATGGTGCGGCTATGGCATTTGCCGGAATGTATGCCGGAATCTCCACACTGATCACCCCGCTTCCGCGATTAATTACTGCAGTAAATGGGATAAACAAGGTGCTGCCCAGCTTGCCGTTGATATTGAACTCAAAGCCCTGCAGCAATTCCAGTTCTCCATCCAATACGTTCCGCAATCCACGCACACTGATGGCATCTGGCTGAACCACTTTCACCATCTGCTGGGTTAGGCGGGAAGTTACCCGGCTGTCAGAAGAACTCATCAACAGTAAGCGTAGCACATTTCTTAGCACTTTACCCGCCTGACCTGCCCTGCCAAATTCAGATCCGTTTTCACGGGTTCTCACAAATGCCGGATCATTCGCTATTCGCGAAGCATCGATCCCACCCTTTTCGCGGGCCAAATATCCATCCTTTGATTTGTAAAAGGTAATATCCCCGATAGTCCCTTTTAGCTTAATGATACTTTTTTGTTGGCCATAGCTTTTTTTTAAGCAAATGAGCCAATCTTTCCGAAGCCCCGCAACAAATTGGTTCCGGGATGAATACTCATAGCATGAAAAAGCCACAAATAGCCGGAATTACACTTTTTAATAATCTATATATTTGTATAAAATTCAATCGATCAATTCTTCAATAACCTATGTAAGAAGTATAGATAGAGAATAGATAAAGTATTGATAGAATATGAAAGGCTTTGCTCCAGGTCAGATCATCTACCCAAAAGACATTATGAGATTAACCGGCAAAGGAGAACGCTATGCCCGGAGCACCTACAAAAAAATTAAGGACTATTATAAGAAAGAATCCCACCAGCTCTTAACTCTTTCAGAATTCTGTCTTTATTTCGGCATTTCCCGACAGGATATCATTCCAAATGAAATGAGGTCTAATCATACAGAACTTGAGAAAAGGCAGCGCTAATTCGATATTCAGTTCGTGCTCTCTTTCTGTTCTGATGGTTGTATTGCTTGATAGCCTGTTTTCATTAGTTGGGACATTTCATTGGAAACTCTTTTGATAGTGGTTTTTGAATAGATCTGGGTGGTCCGGATCTGGGTATGGCCGAGCATTTCGCTGATGGATTCTAGGGAGATGCCATTGTCTTGGGTGACAGTTGTGGCAAAGGTATGGCGGGCTACATGGATTGTTATATTTTTATCGATGCCCACAAGCACTGCAATGTTTTTAAGGAGTTGTTGTACTCCTGGTTGGACCTTACGGGAAGCAGCACATTTTTGATGCGGCAATGCTCATGGTCCCGGTATTTTTCCACCAGAAGCATGGCCTTCGGCAAGAGCGGCACAAAGAATTTGATCTGGCGGCTGCGATGTGTTTTTTCACGCACCTTGCTGATGGCACGGTTGCCATAAATATCAGTGATCAGATCATCCTTGTTGAGGCTCAGAATGTCGCCGAAGCTTAAACCGGTATAACAAGAGAATAAAAATGGGTCACGGATTTCTTCCTGGAATTTGTGGGCAAACTGGAAATTCTCAAGTGCGTCTATTTCGAACTGGTCAAGACAAACTCTGGTTTTGGGTACATGTTTTTTCTTTAAGCCTACAATGGGCTGAAAAGGCAGGTACTGCATTTCGACTGCAAAAGAGAGGAGGCGGACAATACGCTCGGTGTGTTTTTGAGCGGTGGTGTGCGTACATACTCGTTGTCCTTTATCTGGATTGCGCTTTTTGAGCCAGGCGATGAATTCGATGATGAGCTGGCGGTTGATGCGCTCGATTTCCAGATCGGCTGCTCTGAATTCGTGTTTGAGGAACTCCAGGAAACGTAGATTGGTACTGCGGTAATTCTTCCAGGTGCCGGGAGCAATATCTTCTCCATATATGTCAAAATGCTTTTGGTAAATGAATTTGTAGGTGAGGCATTGAGTGGGTTGCTTTTCGCAATGCAGGTTCTCGCAGAAGGGCTTCTGGGTATAGATGTTACCTTCCTGGATGAAGGTTTCATGGATTTCGAGAATACGCAGATGCATATTGGTTATTTGCTGATGGAGATCTCGGTTTTTAAGTGGCTCTTTAAGTTGCTGATTTTTCTGATCCCATAATTTAACTGAAACAGATAACCGAGTTGATATTTCAAGCGGTCTGCAGCCAATAGCAGTTAGTCTGAAAAAAATCCTGGCCTCATTTTTTGAGTTTACTTGCGATTTTTTCAGAAACAGATAGAGTTTAGGTTCTTGTTGCTTTTCCATTGTTTGATAGATTTTGGCAACCATCGCAAATCAATAAACAGCAGGTCAATGATATCGATTTGTGGCTATTAAAAAAACAGCCACAAAAACAGCCACAAATAGAATGAACAGAGTGGGGTTTTTTGTATTAGGTAAAAACAAAAAACCCTTTTTCTGATATAGAAAAAGGGTTTTTGATACCGGTTGTAACGTGTAATGTCGGGATGGCAGGATTCGAACCTGCGACCTCCTGGTCCCAAACCAGGCGCGAGACCGGGCTACGCTACATCCCGGATTGTTTAACCTTTAAAACAAGTGTTCTTCCGGTTAAGGGTCTGCAAAAATAGGATTTTTGCAGTAACTGACAAATATATTTGAAAATATATTTTTCAGCGGAGAGAGAGGGATTCGAACCCTCGGTACCGTTGCCAGTACGTCAGTTTAGCAAACTGATCCTTTCGGCCACTCAGGCATCTCTCCAATGTCAAAATCAACGTTCCCTTTTGGGGTCTGCAAATATAGTAATTCAACAATGCCTTCAAAAAATATTTTTATTTCTCGAGCTGATATTCTATCCGAACATGGTAAATCCCCATCAGCATGGTCTTAAAGATCAATTTTATGGTTTCAATATCTTTTAAAGTGATGTTACTATCCGTTAACTGGTTTTGATCTAATTTGTACTCAACAATACGATCTACTAAATCGCTAATGCTTTGTGCATCAGGTTCCTTTAAGCTTCTGGATGCTGCCTCAACAGAGTCTGCAAGCATCAATACTGCTGTTTCTTTTGAAAAGGGAATTGGTCCCGGATAACGGAAAATATTCTCATCAACGAACTTTTCGGGGAAGTTTTTAAGAAAACTCTGGTAAAAATAATCTACCCTGGTATTTCCATGATGCGTACGAATAAAATCGATTAGCATTTCTGGAATATGATTTCTTCTTGCATTTTCTACTCCTTTATTTACGTGCTGAATTATTATCTGCGCACTCTGCTCGTATGAAAGTGTATCGTGGGGATTATTCCCTTTATTCTGATTTTCTATAAAATACTGCGGATTATCCATTTTACCAATATCATGGTAAAGTGCTCCGGCACGTACTAATAGAGAATTACCTCCAATTTTAAAAATTGCCGCTTCAGCAAGATTTGCGACTTGTAAAGAATGTTGAAATGTGCCCGGAGCTTTAAAAGCAAGGTCTCTTAATAACTTGCTGTTGGTATTTGTGAGCTCCATTAAAGTAACATCGGAAGTAATTCCAAACATCCGCTCGAAAGCATAAACAAGAGGATAGGCAAGCAGAGATAATAAAACACTAAAAATGAATGGAAGGAAGTTAATCCAATCTATTTCATACAGAGATCCATCCCTGATAAGGGAAATTCCTAAAAAAGCAACAAAGTAATTGCAAAGTATTAATAATGCTGAGATTAAAAACTGCTCTCTTTTAATCAGGTTTTTGATGCTATAAATGGCCACCATACCTGAAGTAATTTGTATGAAAGCAAATTCAAAACTATTTGGGACAAAAAATCCGGCAATAAGCACAACCAATAGATGTATGTTCAGGGCTAATCTGGTATCAAAAAGAATGCGGATAATGATGGGAACGATACAATATGGAATATAATAAAGACTTGGGATCTCAATTTTTATTGAATAGGAGAGTGTTAATAGCATTCCGGTAATAACCATCAGAATCAGCGAAAGTTGCCGGTTATCAAGATATATATCACGCCTAAAAAGATACAGGAAAGCCGTTAAAAGTGACAGAACCAAGCCAACCAGTAAAAACTGTCCGAATAAAACCAAGTTACTATTTCCTGCTACTTTTGCATCTTCTTCGTACGCTGCTTTTAGAGATTCAAGTTTTTGATAGATTTCAGCATTCACATTGGTTCCTTTAGCAACTATCAGTTCCCCTTTCTGAACCAAACCACGGGTGGTAGAAATGCTGCCTAAAGCATCTTCTTCGAGTTTGTCAGTAATCCGTTCATCGAAAATATAATTAACCTGCAAATGCCCTTTTAACAGTTTTGCAAGCCAGGTGCGCATTTCTAAATCAGACACTTTGCCGAGTTGTTCATCAGTATAATTCTCAGCGGTTTTAATTGTGAATACATCCATGGTATTCATCTGACTTGAAACGTTATTTTTTACGAGATTGAAATTATAATTTTCATCATTTGACTGATATTTTTTAACAGGGTTAATTATTCCCCGTTTATAAATATTATTCAGAATTTTTGAAGCTAATGTTTCGTATTTTTTCTTTTCTGAGGCGCTGCCACCGGTATCTTTCCAACGGGTTTCAAATTCAGTAATATTATCTTCAATTGATTTCAGAGCTATATCATCATTGTTTTGATACACCGGAAATACGGATTTAAGAATCTCTTTTTGATCTTTTTCTATCTCCGAATTGGTTTTTTTGATCGCAAAATTGTATGGAGAAACCAGGTCTTTCTGCATCCATTTTCTGCCTTTTTCATATTCAAAACGAAACCGGGCCTGTTTGGGCAGAACCATAGTTACTATTAAAACGCAAAGCGCCAACAAAACGAATTTAAGGCTTGTGGAATATTTCCTGTAAATGATGAGGTGCGAATTTCTTTTTAGTCTGGCCACGTTAAATCGATTTGCTCAAATTTAATAATTTATGTCAGACACAGACATTTGAGCAGTAGATAGTAGACCAGGAGATTGTTTGTCAGGTATTTGATAGTGGAATTTAAATTGAAAAAATTTCCTATAAATATTCTCATCCAAAATAAAAATCTCTCAACAAATAGGCATAAAAAACCGCCTTTAAATTTAATTAAAGACGGTTAATGAGTACGCCCAATAGGATTCGAACCTATGACCTACGGTTTAGAAAACCGTTGCTCTATCCAGCTGAGCTATGGGCGCATCAACGGCACAAAAGTATAAAAACATAGCTAAAACACAAATACAAGAATTTAATTATTTTATATAATTTTAATGTGTTCTTTTTCAGTCAGATGGCTTTACGTATCTAGTTTATTGCTGGTAATTACTATTGGATTGGTTAAGGTTTTGTGGATTGGACAATGATCTGCAACATATAAAAGCCTCTTTTTTTGTTCCTCAGACAAGTCGCCTGTAAAATGCAAATGCTTTTTGATATATGTTGTTTGCTGTTGTTCGCTTTTTTGGTTTTCCATTGAAAGCTCTACCCGAATATTTTCCAAAGGCCATTTTTTCCTGTCGGCGTACATGCGTAAAGTGATAGCAGTACAAGCACCCAGACTTGCTAATAAAAGTGATGAAGGATTAATACCTTCATTTTTCCCACCTAATTCGATTGGTTCATCAGATATTAAAACATGCCCGTCAGCATGGATTTCTGTACGGTAATGTTCTTTACCGGTTTCTACTACCACAGATGCGGCACCTACACAATGTTCCAAGATATTTAGTTTTTTATAAAATAATAAAGCCACTTCAAAATATGAAATGGCTCTGCAAATAAAGATGGTTTAAACTAGCCCGCAAGTTCATCTATCTGGCTTTGTAGCCGGGGTAAATTAATTATTTTGTCATCATTCTGATTTCCCATTGACCAGAAACTTCCGGCAGCTTTAAAAATTTTAAATAATTGATTGGATTCATGCAAAAGAAAAAACTCTATCCATTGAACCAGATTCATTTTTCCAAGTATGGCATGCGTTCCATATCTTCCAAATTGTACTTCACTTAATTTTTCGAGCATAATAACCATTTCGTTTCTTACGCGATATAATTCATGTAATAAAGATCCAGTGGTTTTAGCAGCAGTAAATCTAAATTCGTCATCATCGCCGGGACGATAAGTCTCAAAAAAAGGGTTTATTTCTCTGCTGATCTCCTTTAAGCGATTCAGGAAAATATACTGGTAACGACACAGATAGGCGATCGTTTCGTGAATTGAAAATTTATCAGCACTAAAACGTTTGTAAATCGCTTCAGGCGGAAGACCATCTATATAATATTTGATGATTTTATGTTGTGAAGAAAATCTATCTATAGTTTGAGCGGGTATTTCCATTGGTTTAGTTTAGTTATTTAGGTCATATTATAACGCTACAATATGACCAATGTTTGAATGGGAAAACTAATTTGAATATTTTTTTTAGAAAAATCTGAAACTGAAATATTTATTTTCAACGGTTAATATCTTTTAAATTAGGTAAAAAAATGTTAATTCAAATTTTAAAAATAAGTTTCCAAACTTATTGAAAAAGAATTGATTAATAATTAAATAGTGCTACCAAAAAATATATAAGCTATAATAATTGCGGCTACAATTCCTGCCAATTCTGCAAGTAGTGCGCAAGGTAAAGCATGTCTTGTTCTTTTAATGGATACCGAGCCAAAATACACTGCCAGAACATAAAAAGTTGTTTCTGTAGATCCCTGTATAACGCTGGCAACCCGTGAAGCAAAATTATCTGCACCATTTTTGGCCATCAGTTCGACCATTAAGCCACGGGCGCCGCTGCCGCTCATTGGTTTCATTAAAGCAACCGGAATTGCTTCAACAAACGATGTGTCGAGTCCGAATAAGGCCACAAGGGAACTAATCCCTTGGACGATATAATCCATTGTTCCGGATGCTCTTAAAACCCCAACAGCAACCAGAATACCAACCAGGTACGGAATAATTTTGACTGCAACTTCAAAACCTTCTTTAGCTCCTTCAATAAAAGTTTCGAACACATTTACTTTACGGAAAAAGGCAAGAACAATAAATGATATGATAATACCAAACAAAATTACGTTACCCGCAACTTTAGAGATTACGGTTATTTCATCAGGTTGCAGCGTTGAAAAGTAAAATAACAATGCTCCGATAAAAACACTTAATCCGCCCAAATAAAGTAAAATGGTTTTCTGCAACAGATTTATTTTTTGATATATAGCAACCGTAATCAAACCTATAATAGTAGAGAAAAAAGTTGCCAGTAGTATTGGGATAAAAACATCTGCCGGGTCTGCGGCGCCGGCTTCTTTACGATACGCCATAATACTGATGGGTAGCAACGTTAAACTGGACGCATTTAGCACCAGAAACATAATTTGAGCATTGGTAGCCGTATCTTTATCCGGATTCAAATCCTGCAACTCTTTCATGGCTTTTAAACCTACAGGCGTGGCGGCATTATCAAGACCTAGCATGTTGGCAGAAAAGTTCATTAAAATGGAGCCAAATGCAGGGTGATTTTTCGGAACCTCCGGGAAAAGTTTATGAAAAAACGGACCAACTGCTTTGGCAAAAACCTGTATCATTCCGCCTTTTTCACCAATTTTCATGATCCCTAACCAGAATGCCATTAATCCGGCAAGGCCGAGAGAAATTTCAGCACCGGTCTTCGCACTGTCAAATGTGCCGCTAACTATTTGCTGAAATATATCATAGTCCTGAAAAACAATTAATTTAAATAAAGCAACGGCAAAAGCAATGATGAAGAAACCAATCCAGACGTAATTCAGGGCCATATATTCGTATTATTCGGAAAATAAAACGCTGAATTTAAAGGTTTTTGTCAGTAATTCGCCCATTCTCTATACATAAAATTGTAGTCAGGCCATCCCGAAGAACAAAATCAGCGTTCTTTCCGCATATCAAAGGATTAATCAGCGTTAAAACCAAACCACTGCAATCAATAATTTCATAACCATTAAAAGCATTTAGATCGCCCACATCTTCAACTTGATAGGTGTAATTAACAGAACATAAATCTTCATTAATTTCTTCTACCGCGATTAATCCGACATCCGAAACGTAATCAATGTGATTAAATGTTAATGAACAATTTTTTAATAAAATTCTAAAATGGAGCTTTTCATTCTCCGGAATAGAAAAGTAATGTTCTCTTGTTTTCCCCAGGTAAGTATTATTTGCCATACTTTCCAATCCCGTCAACAGAGATTTAAAAAATACCTGCCTGATAAATTGCTTTTCATCATCATCGGCGTAGCCGCCAGCTTCTATTAATATTGTTGAGGTGCCCAGAGATTGAAAATTGTCGCCAAAGGCTCGTGGTTCATATTCATCATTAAAGCGGCCCACATGATGAGGTATAATTTTCTGTAAATCTTCATTTATAACAGAAATTACCTGCATCGCTTTTAAGCGTGTTTTATCTACCGACAGAGTTTGGTCAAATGCAGGTGCTAACAAGGAGATCGTTGCTGGATTTCCGGTTCGCCCCGCCGACCAGATCGTACCCTGATCATGCAAATTAAAACCAAATTCAGGTTCTAATCTGTCGCGTGTTTCGGCCAATATCTTTCCTTCCGGTGATTGCCGTTTCAAAAAATCACGGTTTATATCAATTCCCTGTGCATTTCTGCGGGTAAAAACTTCTGCACCGTCGGGATTAACCATGGGAATAAAATAGAGCGTACAATTATTTTCAATGCTTTCGCGGAGGGAATTAAACTCATCATCAAACTGAAAAAAGTTAAACAGATCAAATAGCGCCAT
>JBBRCI010000097.1:0-9578 GCA_038204935.1 Sphingobacteriales bacterium
GGAAGGGGAAGCAAAAGTTTACAACAACATTGGAAATTTATACATGGATGTTGATTTTGATAAATCATTAGAATATTTCAATGAAGCATTAAGAATTGCTCAAAAATTAAACATAAAAGATCTATTAGCTAGTATATATGGGAACTTAGGCAACATATATCAACGGAAAAAGAATTACAATATGGCTCTTGCTAATTATCAAAAAAGTGTTGATATATTTAAAAAACTTAACAATCCCATAGGATTAACTCAAGGATTACAAAACATGGGGGTTGCCTATTTCAGTTTAAATCAGGCAGAAAAAGCAGAAACATATCTTTTAGAAGCAGTTACAAAAGCAAAACAGTATGATTTAAATAATACAATAGCTCGGACCAATATCACTTTAGCTTTAGTTTATATTGAAAAAGGTGATTATCAAGCTGCTAAGGCGGCAATTCAGGAAGGAGTTACATATTCAAAGATTGTCAAGGATCCCAGATTAGAATATGATTATATATATGTATCCTACAAACTTGAATACAAACAGCATAATTATCAAAAAGCATTAGATTACCTTAAACAAGTTTATACACAGGATAGCATTATCTATGCAAACAACGTTTCAACCACTGTGGGATTAAAGGAAAAACAATATCAACAAGAACAAAAACAAAGAGAAAACGAATTGATAATTGCAAAGCAACGTTATGCTCAAACGCTGTTCGGGGCAAGTACGATAGTCGCACTATTATCTTTTGGTGTAATTTTCCTATTAATTAGAAACGTAAAACGCTCCGACAGAGATAACAGACAGCTTACCTTGCTAAATGAGGAAGTTTCACGACAAAAAGAAGACCTGGACAGAATCAATCATAATCTTGAAGAAATTATTGGCGAACGAACCCGCGACTTAAAAATCAAAAACAAAAAATTATCAGAATACTCTTCTCATCTATCTCATCAAATAAGAGGTCCGGTGGCAACATTAAAAGGATTAATGATTTTAGAAAAAGATAAGCTTATTGAGGAAGAGGAATTTGTGGAGCAACTAACTAAATGTATCCATGATATTGATGATAAAATCATCAATCTGAATAAAACTTTAAATGATGATAGTATTCCAAGCCTTTTAACTTTGGATTCATAAATCACATTTCTGTTATTGCTTTTCAACAAATTGCGCTTATTCGCTCCTGTTTTTTAATTTAGCGTAATTTAAAAAACAGGAGCAAATTTTGGATTATTTACAAGGATTAAATCCTTCACAACAGGCGGCAGTTAAGCAGACAAAGGGACCCGTGATGATAGTTGCCGGTGCTGGATCAGGTAAAACACGCGTAATTACTTGTCGGGTTGCCTATCTTATCGAAAAGGGTGTCGACCCTTTTAATATATTAGTTTTAACATTTACCAATAAAGCAGCTAAAGAAATGCGGGAACGCATTACGAAAGTTGTAGGTGCAGAAGCAAAAAATATCTGGATGGGTACTTTTCACTCTGTTTTTGCAAAAATACTGCGTGTTGAAGCTACCAGAATCGGTTACCCTTCGAATTTTACTATTTATGATACAGACGACAGTAAAAGTTTGATCAGAACAATTTTGAAAGAACAGCAACTGGATGATAAGTTATACAATGCAAATTTTGTTTACAACCGAATTTCTACAGCAAAAAACAATTTAATTTCTCCTGCGGAATACCTAAAAAATGAACAGATCCAGGCTGAAGATTTTTCTACTGGCCGGGGCAAACTAGGAGAACTCTATCAGATTTATGCGCAACGTTGCTTTAAAGCGGGTGCTATGGATTTTGACGACTTGCTTTTCAAAACAAATGTATTGCTTCGCGAACACGCCGATGTGTTATATAAGTATCAGAATAAATTCAAGTATTTAATGGTAGATGAGTATCAGGATACAAACTTTTCTCAATACCTGATTGTAAAACGCCTGGCTTCGATAAATGAGAATATTTGCGTGGTTGGAGATGATGCACAAAGTATTTACGCTTTCCGCGGAGCCAATATTCAAAACATCTTAAATTTTGAAAAGGATTACCCGGATTTAAAGGTTTTTAAACTGGAGCAAAACTATCGCTCCACGCAGAATATTGTAAATGTTGCTAACAGCATTATCGCCAATAATAAAAATCAACTAAAGAAAAATGTATTCTCTGAAAATGAAACCGGAGATAAAATAAAGGTTTCCAGAGCATTTAGCGACAATGAAGAAGGGAAGATTGTTGCGGAAGAAATAGTTCAACATCATTCTTTAAATGGCGGAAAATATCAGGAATTTGCAATTTTGTATCGCACAAATGCGCAGTCCAGATCTATGGAAGAGGCACTGCGGAAACTGAACGTACCGTACAAAATTTATGGTGGTTTATCTTTCTATCAGCGAAAAGAGATTAAAGATCTGATAGCTTATTTCAGATTAACCTTTAATCCGAATGATGAGGAGGCAATAAAAAGAGTCATAAATTATCCTCGCCGGGGTATTGGAGATACAACTATGGACCGGATTATGATTGCGGCAGATCAGCATAATTTAACTATTTGGGATATTATTTGCGATCCGGCAAAATATATAGATTCACGCAGTTCAACCTCAGTTGGGAACTTTTCGGCTATGATTCAGAGTTTCCAGATCATGGCAAAATCTCACTCGGCATATGACACAGCTATGCATATTGCACAGCATTCAACTTTATTAAAAGATTTGTATTCTGATAAATCTGTGGAAGGATTAAGCAGATATGAAAATATTCAGGAGTTATTAAACGGTATTAAGGAATTTAGTGAACGCGAGGATATTGAAGATAGAGGATTGGATGTTTTTATGCAGGATATCGCCTTGCTAACTAATGATGATAACGACAAAAATCCGAATGCAGATACGGTTTCATTAATGACCATACATTCTGCAAAAGGATTGGAATTCGATCATGTTTTTGTGGTTGGCTTGGAAGAAAACCTGTTTCCTTCGCAAATGTCATTAACCTCCAGAACTGATTTGGAAGAAGAAAGACGGCTATTTTATGTTGCTACAACTCGTGCAGGTAAAAAATTACACCTCTCCTATGCAACTTCCCGTTACCGTTGGGGAACATTAACCAGTTGCGAGCCAAGCAGATTTTTAGATGAAATTGATGCTAAATATCTTGAACTTGATTTTAAACAACAGCAAAAACCTAGCGGGAATCCGTTTTTTGATGATGAAAGATCTGCATGGCAGCAAAAAGAAACATTTTCCAGACCGAAACCTGCTGCAACAAGTCCTGTTAAAACCACTTCAATTTTACCAAAAGCACATATTCCATCAGAAGGTTTTGCTCCAACTGACACCACAAATTTGCAAGTGGGAATGGAAGTAGAGCACGAACGTTTTGGATATGGAAAAGTAATTAATATGGAAGGGCAAAAACCAGATTTGAAAGCCACTATATTTTTTAAGGAATTAGGTCAGAAACAGCTTTTATTAAAGTTTGCAAAGCTTAGAGTCATTTGACTAATAAGAAATCATAAATTAATATAATCACACGAAAATTATAATTTATTTGTTTTTATCGTGTAAGTTACTTAGGCGTAGAAACAAATGAATTATATTGATATCCTTCTTCTTGCCCTTATTACTCTTTCTATTTATTTAGGATACCGGAGAGGATTTATTTTATCATTAACTGAATTAGTTAGTTGGATTAGCTGTTTGTTACTTGGGCTTCTGATTTATCCTTTCATAACCAATATTATTGTCAGAATTTTTGATAAAGAAAATTATTGGACTGTACCAATTTCATTTTTAGTTGCTATAATTCTTTCCAGAATTGTACTTGCAATTCTATTTAATGGAATGCTGCGCAAAATTCCGGAATCATATCATGAAGAAAAAGTCAATAAATTATTCGGAATTATTCCCGGTTTGGTCAACGGGCTATTATATGCTGCTTTTATATCCATTTTCCTTTCGGGAATTCCTTTAGGAAACAGGTTAGCAGAACAGTCTCAAAATAGTTTTATCGCTTATCAATTTACCAATCAAACAAAATGGATTGAAAACACGATCAAACCATTTTTTAATAAAATTTTAAACCAGCCGGCTGGTTTATTAACAATACATCCGGAAACTAATAAACTTATAAAGCTGCCTTTTAAAGTTGCTGAGCCTACAGCAAGACCCGATTTAGAAGCGGCAATGTTAGTAATGATAAACAAGGAAAGAGCTAAACAAAATTTAAATCCTCTCAAAGCTGACTCAGAGTTAACAATTGTTGCCCGGTTGCATTCAGTCGATATGTTTAAAAGAGGATATTTTTCGCATTACACTCCCGAAGGAAAAGATCCGTTCGACCGGATAAAAAAAGCAGGAATTAGTTTTATGTCCGCAGGAGAAAACCTGGCTTTATCTCCCGACCTTAAAATAGCGCATAATGGTTTAATGGAATCGCCGGGGCATAAAGCCAATATCTTGCACACTTCATACGGAAGAGTAGGCATTGGAATATTAGATGGCGGAGAATATGGAATTATGGTCACTCAAAACTTTAGAAACTGAAATTGGCCATAACTATTCTAAATTCTTCTTCTCAAAATCAATTTTTCAATTATCTTTACCATATATATAAGGAGTAAAAATTACTTAATTAATTCCGCACTGGTGTCTTCCAGTATTTCAACTCAGAAAATAAGCCGGGAATTGATCGTCAAGTTTCCTTAATCTCAAAAAAAAATAAGACCGGAATACATTTATTTTGTATGAACGAAGATGATATTTCAGGTCAGTCTTTAAAATATTTAGCTTATTTAATCAACAAAAATGACTTTTGATTATAACACCACACGAAAAAAACTAATACTTGCCGAGTATGGCAGGAATGTTCAGAATATGGTAAAATATATTGTTGAACTGCCTACAAAAGAAGAACGCAACAGATATGCACAGGTTGTAATAGACCTTATGGGTTTCTTAAATCCGCATTTGCGGGATGTTGCCGACTTTAAACACAAATTATGGGATCACCTTCATATTATCTCTGATTTTAAAATCGATGTAGATTCTCCGTACCCAAAACCATCAGAAGACGCCATCAGGTTTAAACCTGCACCGCTTGCTTATCCGCAACAGCGAATAAGATATAAGCATTATGGCAAAACTGTTGAATTGATGATTAGCAAAGCCAAAGCAATTGAAGAACCAGATCGCAGACAGCAAATGATTGAAGCTATTGCTAACTTCATGAAAATGGCTTATGTAACCTGGAATAAGGATACTGTTTCTGATGATACCATCATCAAAGATTTGTTTGAAATGTCTAACGGCGAATTAAAACTGGAAGAAACCGTGAACCTGAACCGGGTTGAATATCGGGCTCCAGCTCCTCCAAGCAGACAAAGAAGCAACCAGAATAATAAAGGAAGGCAAAATAGCAGAAGTAATCCAGGAAGCAACCGACCACGGAATTCCAATACAGGCGGAAAAAGATATTAATAAAATATAGCTTTGATTAAGCTTAGAGAAGCCACAAAGAATGATCTGGAGATTGTAACTCAATTAGGCCGGACTACTTTTATTGAAACTTTTGCTCATTTAAATAATCCTGAAAATTTTGAACGTTATTTAAATGAAAAACAGGTTATTAGTGTCATTGAAAAAGAATTCGCGGATTCTAAAAGCCTTTTTTTTATTGCAGAATATGATAACATCCCGGCCGGGTTTCTCAAATTAGTTTTTGATGAGGATGAAAATCAGCCTGAGCTTAAAGGGAAAAAATGCCTTTGGCTTGAAAGAATTTATATTTTAAAAAAATATCAGGGATTAAAAATTGCCCGCTTGATGCTCGAAAAAACTCTTGAAATTGCAGAAAAAAATCAATTTGAAATAGTTTGGTTGGGTGTTTGGGAGAAAAACAACAAAGCAATAAAAATTTACGAAAACTGGGGCTTCAAATTATTTGGAAGCCATATATTTAATCTGGGTGGCGATTTGCAAACAGATCTTTTGATGAAAAAGGAGATCAAATCTTAGATTTCACATTTAAAATTAATCAAATACATGAACGCATTTGAAATTACTGGTGGAAAGCCATTAAAAGGAGAAATTATTCCACAGGGAGCTAAAAATGAAGCATTACAAATCATTTCGGCAGTACTGCTAACTAAAGAAAAAATAACCATCAGTAATATTCCAGATATTAAAGATGTAAATAAATTGATAGAGCTGGTTACAGCACTTGGAACAACCGTTGAGCGTCTTTCTAAAGACACTTACACTTTCGAAGCAAAAGATATAGATCTGGATTTTTTCAATTCTGAAGCCTTTAAAGCAAAAGGTGGAAGTATCAGAGGTTCCATTATGATTGTTGGACCTTTATTAGCCAGATTTGGTAAAGCGGCAATTCCGAAACCGGGTGGTGATAAAATCGGTCGCAGAAGATTAGACACTCACTTTCTTGGATTTGAAAAATTAGGTGCCAAATTCGTTTACGATAATAAAAACAACTTCTTTAACGTTGATGCCAGCAATTTAAAAGGCGCTTACATTTTATTAGATGAAGCGTCAGTAACCGGAACCGCTAACATAGTGATGACAGCGGTTTTAGCAAAAGGCAAAACAACTATTTACAACGCAGCTTGCGAGCCATATTTACAGCAATTATGTAAAATGCTGAATCGCATGGGAGCAAAAATAACCGGAATAGGTTCTAATTTGCTTCATATAGAAGGTGTAAAAGAACTAGGCGGAACCGAACATCGTTTATTACCGGATATGATAGAAATCGGTTCTTTTATTGGCCTTGCGGCGATGACGGAATCTGAGATCACGATAAAAGATGTTTGCTATCAGGAACTTGGAATGATACCGGATGTTTTCCGAAAGATGGGAATCCAGTTTGAGCTTCGCGGAGACGATATTTATATTCCTTCTCAAAAGCATTACGAAGTGGATACGTTTATTGACGGTTCAATTATGACTTTATCTGATGCGCCATGGCCGGGTTTCACTCCTGATTTATTGAGCATTATGCTGGTTGTAGCAACTCAGGCAAAAGGAAATGTACTAATTCACCAGAAAATGTTTGAGAGCCGTTTGTTTTTTGTTGATAAATTAATTGACATGGGCGCTCAAATAATTTTGTGCGATCCGCATCGTGCTACGGTAATTGGCTTAGATAAAAAAGTAAGCTTAAGAGGAATTCAAATGACCTCTCCGGATATTCGTGCCGGTGTTTCTCTTTTGATTGCGGCGCTATCTGCACAAGGTGATTCTGTAATTCATAACATCGAACAGATTGAACGTGGTTACCAGGATATTGACATTCGTTTAAGAGCTTTAGGTGCTGATATCAGAAGAATTTCTGCCTCTGCTCCTTCTCATTAATATTTTTAAAGAAACAAATTTTCAGCCTTGCTTTTAGCAAGGCTTTTTTTGTGTAGATTTAATTTCAAAACCTAATAAAATCTATGTCATTCTTCAGAAGGAACAAGCAAGAAATATATCTGATCCTCTTTTTTACTTTTCTGAAAATAGCTCTTCATTTTACAGCGAATGCCAATTTTGGTTTCCATCGCGACGAGCTTTTGTACATGGCACTAGGTGAACATATAGGCTGGGGTTTTAAAGAAGTTCCACCGTTTGTGGCAGGCATTTCCTGGATTTCTTCTCACCTTTTTGGTGATAGTATTTTTGCCACCCGTTTATTACCTACACTTTTCGGAGCTATGATAGTTCTCCTTACCGGACTTTGCGTAATAAATCTGGGCGGGAAAAAATTAGCAATTAGTATTGCCTGCATTGCCGTTATCATTTCGCCGGCTTTTTTAGCTTCTCAATATTTATTGCAACCCGTAGTTTTCGATCAGTTTTTCTGGACGCTAACTGCATATTTTGTCATCAGATATGTACGAACCAGAAAGGTAAAATATATTTACTTAACAGGAGTTGCAGCCGGATTTGGAATGCTAAATAAATACACGATGGCATTTTTTGTTCTGGCTTTAGTTATTGGACTTTTAGTTACTCCGCAAAGAAAATTGCTCTTTCAAAAAGCATGGTTATTTTCTGCATTAATTGCTTTCATCATTTTCCTTCCCAATTTGATCTGGCAAATAAATAATGGATTTCCGGTTGTAAAGCATATGCGTGAACTCCGGGAAACTCAACTTGATAATATAAACCCGATTGATTTTCTGCTACAACAGTTGCTAATTCATGCAAGCGGTTTATTTATATGGTTAGCCGGATTAATTTACTTTATTGTATCTCGAAACGCTAAACAATACCGCTTTTTAGGTATTGCTTTTATAGTTACTTTATTTTTATTGATTGTATTAAAAGGTAAAGTATATTATGGATTTGGGGCTTATCCTGTTTTATTTGCCGGAGGTGGAATTGCTTATTACAATTTATTAAAAAGAATAAACTCTACAGCTCAATATGGAGTTTTGGCATTTATATTCATTCCCGCCTTATTATTACTTCCTATTGTAATTCCAATTTTACCATTACCATCTACCTTAAAATTTTTCAGTTTTACATCAGAAAAATTAAATATTCGTTTCCCATTAAAATGGGAAGATCAAAAAGAACATGCTACAACTCAGGATTATGCAGATATGATGGGTTGGGATGAAATTGCAAATATTGTTCAGAAAGCATATTTAACTATTCCGGTGTCCCAAAGAAATAAAACAACAATTTTTGCAAGTAATTACGGTCAGGCGGGTGCTATAGATCATTTCGGCAAAGAGTATAATTTACCTTCGGTTGTTTGCTTAAACAGCAGTTACGCACTATGGGCGCCTGAAAAAATAGAAACCGACAACTTTATTTATATAGATGATGAAGATCCGGATGATATAACTCCGTATTATAAAACAATTATAAAAGTTGGAGAAGTTGAAAACCCGTATGCTAGGGAAAAAGGAACTCAGGTTTATATATTGTCAGATCCGGTTAAAGATTTGCTTCCATTATATCAGGGTGCCAGAAATAAAACGTTAAAATGATTTCTGATTCAGCAATCCTGAAAAACATTTTTTGCGTATTTTATAATATGATGAAAAAAATTATTTTTTACTCCATTACGCTGATATTTATCAGCTTTCAAAGTTGTTTATCTGCACCTGTAAAATCAACTAATCCGTCGGCGCCGGTAGATCATAAAATTTGGAATGAACTTTTAAAAAAATATGTTTCTACAAATGGAAGTGTAGATTATAAAAGTTTAAAAAAAGAAAAATCAAAACTTGATTCATACCTTAAAATTTTAAGCAATACCAATATTAAAGGCCAGTCTAAAAATGAGCAGCTTGCTTATTGGATTAATGCCTATAACGCATTCACGGTTGATCTGATCGTTTCAAATTATCCTGTTAAGTCTATTAAAGATATTCGGAATGCAAAATCATTAGTTGCTAAAGCAACCGGCGGAAGTCAGGTTTGGCTGGAAAATTTGAGATATGATTTTAATGGTGAAAAATTATCATTATACAATATTGAAACCAGGAAATTATTAAAAGAACTGTTCGATCCGCGAATTCACTTTGCCATTAATTGCGCATCATACTCTTGTCCTCGATTGTGGAACCAGGCTTATAC
>JBBRCI010000098.1:0-9416 GCA_038204935.1 Sphingobacteriales bacterium
CGACGGAATTTTTGATGATCTTTTTATCGAATCATCTCAATATAATGATGGTTTCGCAAAAATAGTTCATGCAAATCAACCTGTTAGCGGCAATATTTTAAAGGAAAAACAAGATGGTTTTCATCCCCAAAAGGAAATGGGCATAAGGCTTGGATGGGATGATGAACAAATTCTTATCTGGTATCTCAGACAGCTGGCAAAAGACAAAAGTGTTTCAAATCCTGCCGACAGATTAGATGCACCTTTGGGAGTAGGCGGATATCACATTGATGTTAAATCTAATGATGATGAAGCAACCTGGGAAAGTTTAACGGAAGTGAGCAGCAAAGGAGAGATGTTACTGGAGGATATTAATATTGGCTCGTATTCCGGAGAATTGCCTTTTCAGGTTTATCCATCAAAATTGTATGGCGTAAACAGCAGCAATTATTGGCTGCCAATGTATTTCTCCAACTGGAATGATTCATCACTTGTAATTCCAGATAAAACCGCGGCAGAGTTGTACCAGAATAACAGGGCATTGCAAAGAAAACCTGATGGTACGATGGAAGATAAGCAGGTTGAGATTAGTGATGTTTATGATGCCGTTGACTTGAATACAAAGCTTAGCTATGGAAAATCATATGCTTTCAGGGTTAGGCTGGCTGACATTAGCGGTGGCGGCCCAGACCCGGACGCAGAACCTATAAATGTTAATCCGTCATCAATTGCAAAAACAACATTTAAAAGGTATGTAGCACCGGCCAAATTGCAGGTAATAAATAGCGATGAAATTAAGCACTCCACTGACGACCTTAATTTTACCGGCTCAGGTTTAACCTTTAAACGTCCGCTTTTGGGATATCCAACGGTAGTTTACACCAGGAAATATGACGATGCCGTAGGTTTGCTTAAAAATCAGTTGCAGAATCATATAGATTTAGAGGCAGCTGGAACCAATTTAAATTATTGTATAGGTCTTTCAGATCCTGATGTAACGAAGATCGGGATCAAAGTAGAGGTTGAAACACTGCAAATGGATAATTTGCAAAGTGACAGTGGGAAAGAGAACTATATCACTTTGTATAACACTTATCGTGATTTTGACCCGGGAAATTTTGATCAGGAACTGCAACTGAATTTCATATATAAAGATATTAATGTTTTAAATCTGGAGGATAAAAACAACCCTTTCAATAATGATAGTGACAATGACACTATTTCTGCACTTGAGGGTGATATCGTATTACCTACCGAAAGGAATCTGAGAATTACTTTTCGTGCCGTTTGTGATGATCAGAATAGTTACTGGGGGCATTTAAATGCAGATCCAAATCTGGATAGCCGGTTTGGTAAAACAACTGTTTTGAAAATGCGGAAAACTTCCTCAGGTGAAGAAGAGTTGCTTACCGGTTTAAAAGATTCCCGGGTTTTGGAGGGAATATTTTTACAGCCGGACCCACAACCGGTATATAACAGCAACCAAAAATCAGAGATAACTTTTTCAACAGACGGCAACCTTCCAGATATTGCCCATAGACTTGCAAAGCAATTAAATGTGGCTGTAAATGGCTTGTCGTTAAGTGCCGAAAATGGAGAACGTTTACATTTCTGGTGCAGTAATCTTGCAAGGCATACTTTGGCACCGGATGCCAGCAGCGTCACTTTTGCCTCCAAAAATGAATTGATCGATCATTGGCTGGTGGCAACATCCCTGTTTGTTAACCGCGATTGGACCTGGGATGGTTTGAAGCCTTCCAGTTTTTCTATTTTAAGAAGGCGGAAATTTAGCCGTCAGGAAACTAAGCTCTCCGAGATGGAATACCAGTTTATCGGTGATTTGGAATTTTATAAAATTGCATCGTTTCAAGCAATTCAGGAGGGTGAAGACGGTTTGGTACACCGTGAATATGGTAGGATAATTTTTATAGATGTACTGGATCCGCATTCAGCTAATAATGATTTTCCGGATACTCTGGAAGTGCAGTATAAAATTATTCCCCAATTATCAGACGAGGAAAAACAAGCAAACGTAGCAGCCTTTGAAACTGAAGAATTAATATTGCCTGCTACTGTAAATCCTCGTCAGTTGCCAAAAGTAATTGGAGCCGGTATAGCTTTATCACCATATGTTAGAAATGTTAAGTATTCATTAACTGAGGCTAGAAAAAGATTTCTATGGCTTGAATTTGATAAACTACCCCAAGATGGAAATGATGATCTTTTTGCCCGTCCGGTAGCTTACGCTCCGGATCAATTGATCAGCAATAACCATCCTTCATTATTTGAAATCCCAAAAGAACCACCTTTAACGATAGATCCCGAATATATAAGGGTTATTACTCCCGCCTCAGGTCGGGAGCATTCCGGTATTAAAGCAATGCAGAAACTTGAAAAATCAATTGATGCTGACAGACATTTTTATTTGCTGCCGCTTCCTAAATCACTACATCATGAAAGCCCCGAATTATTTGGATTTTATACTTATGAATTCAGATTTGGTCATTCAGACAGGATATGGAGTACAGCTCAGGGAAGGTTTGGTAGGGCTTTCAGATTAACAGGCCTACAGCATCCGGCTCCAAATTTAATATGTAATGTAACCCGGGATGAAAATCAGTTAACGGTTAGTGCTCCATTTGCCACCGCTGTAATGAATGGGAAAAATATGACAGCTAATCCTCCCCGAACAACAATCTGGTGCTTATTATATGCGCAGGTTGTGCAGGCAGATGGTTTAGACTACCGGAATATTCTTATTTCAGAACAAAGATTAGATAAAAGACCTCTGGAATATAAAGTCCGCAGACAGTATGAGCGCTTTTTAAATATTCCGGGGATTACGGACTTTGAAAGGCAAACAGCTTTAAGCCAGATTTATAATATAAACGCTTCACTGGAAAAGGAGAAAAAGATTTTAGCTGAAACAACCTGGTTAAATAAGGACATAAATACACAGCTCAGATTATATGGTTTACCTGATGATAGTCAGTTAAGTGTTGTATGCGTAGAGTTTTTCGGGAATATCAATAGCATTTATGAGCACATTAGTGATTTAACAGATACAAGAGATGAACTGATCAATAATATATCTGTTCATTTAGATAAAGATGTGGCCAATAAATTGGGACATGACCTTAATTCCGGACCAGGTTTACAGGCCGATATAGATGGAAAATTAAAAATTAGAAATGAAGAGATAAATCAGCAACAGCCCTTATCAAGCGATTTGGGTAAGCATAGGATTTTAAGAACTTCGCCATTAACTGAAGTACCTTTTGTGTGTTGCACCGAAGATGCTTGAATCGGCTTTTGAATTCAATTATATTAATCGTGAGTTGATTGCAAACTTAATTAAGCCGGCAAGATTTTTAGTTTGTAGCTTTTTATAAATATTTTTGCGGTGATTGTTGACTGTATGAATAGAAATATATAGGATAAGAGAAATGTTCTGGCTTGTTTTTCCATCAGCAATTAAATTAACAATTTCTTTTTCCCGCTTTGTAAGGAGGGCGGGCTTTAAGTTTTCCTCTTTACCTAAATCTAAAGGGGCAAAATTTTTGTCGGCAAAGTTTTGATTTAATAAAGATGCTTTCATTTTATTACCATTTAGAGGTTTTTAATTAACCAGCATATTTTGAATAGGTAATTTACCTTTTAAATCAATGTAAATTGGAGCAGTTTGATCACGATTTTGGGACAAATATTTATACTAATAAATATCTGAAAAAGGTTTAAATCAGAATAGCGATAATTGGGCTTGTTCTGATCTTTTATTTTTTACTTCTTTAACCACTCCTAAATCCGCGGCACTTTCAACTAAGTAAACGGAAGTTTCCTGGAAACGGCTTGCAATAATAATTTGCGTATTGGTAGTATGCTTTTTAAACAATGTTGTGACCAATTCCACACAGTTATTGTCTTTTGATAAATGGGAGAGAAGCAGATGCGAAAGAAATTCTGGCCTATGATTTATGAATAAATCGAGCGCTTCCCGATTAGATAAATGTCCGGATCCTCCGCGAATGCGATTTTTTAAAAAGTAGGGATATCTTCCCTGATCTAGCATGGTTTCATCATAGTTGGTTTCTAAAAACACAGCATGGCATTTTTTAAAATATCTGGTCAGGTTTTTACATACTCTACCTAAATCTGTAAAAACACCCACATTTACTTTGTTGTAACTCAGCATAAAGCTATGCGGATCATACGCATCGTGGATTTTATAAAAGGGAGTAATAGTAATTTCGTCTATTTTGACGGTTTCTGAGCCTTTAAAAATCCGGATTAGATCCTGATCAATAGAGCAAGGCAGATTTCGTAAAGTTCCGGTGCTGATGTAAACCGGAATACGGTATTTTCTGCTTAAAACTGTAAGTCCTTTTATATGATCAGAGTGTTCATGAGAAATAAAAATGGCTTTCACAATTTTCATTGAAAGACCCATTCTTGCAAAACGTTTTTCAACTTCCCGGCAGGAAATTCCAACATCAATTAATATACCTGTTTCCTGATTTCCAACATAGTAACAGTTTCCGTTGCTTCCCGAATTTATTGAACTGATGTATAACGACATTCTTAGAACAAAGAAACCTGTTTTAAATTAATGTTTAAATAATATTTGTTAACAATTAAGAATTTGATTCCCATTTATGAGATTTTTTAATTTTGAAGTATAACAGACTGTGTATTAAAACTTAGTAATTATATTATTTAGGTCTATTTTATAAACTTGCTGATTTTTAGTGATTTTAAATAGTACCTTCGCAAAAAATTAAATGTTTCCATGATTAAGCAATTTCTTATTTGATTGTTGCTTTCGTTTACTGAGACATAGCATGTATAAAAATTAATATGAAGAAAATTGTTGACTACAGAAAGCTGTTAGGTGTAAATAAAACTGTTGAGCTTAAAGAATTAAAAACCGTTTATCGTAATTTCATGAAGGATCTGCATCCTGATAAGTTTAGAGAAAACGACGCAGAAAAATTAGAAGCAGAAGAAAAATGCAAAAATGTTATAGAAGCTTATCACTTTTTAGTTAGTATTTCTCCCGAAACTCAGGCATTGTCTATTACAGAATACACCGATACCGTTAGCAAATGCGGCATGCTTGATTTTTCATACGATGCACAAACTTTACGGGTTGATTTTACTGATGGCAGCAGTTATGAATATTTTGATGTTCCGCGTGCTACCTATATTAAATTAGTAAATGCTGATTCTCCTGGAAGATTTGCCCGCAGACATATTTATAACTCATTCTTATACAGGAATGTTCAAAAACAGGTAACTGCTTAACTTTTGACATTTTTAAACCGGAATTAAACTTATAAGCTCTGTGAGTTTAATTCCATATATTTTTTTTAGTAAGGGGTAATAATCAACTAGGTTTACCAGCGGTATTTTTTATTTTTAATAGTATTTCTGTGCGTAGGCAGTTCAAATATTTTTGGGTAATCTTTTTACCAAAACATAGAACAGAATTATGTTTGCGTTTGCTAAATCAAAGCGCTCAAAATTTAGATTCTCTCATCTAAAAGATCAGAATGTCAAATCATTTCTTTAATAGCTTAAGTTTAATAGGTTAACAAAGATTTATTCTTTGTGAATGCAATTAATAATTAATAAAATTATTAAATTGATGCCTGTTAAACAGAGGTATAATACTAATATTCTACCCATGAAAAAGCTTATAACTTCCATTCTGATTATCTTTTTATCCGCATCAGGTTTTTCTCAAAGTGTTGTTATTAATTATTTCGATACCGATGCTTATCCGCAAAGCATAGTTTATTATCCGGTTAAGAAACAATTCATAATCGGTTCTATGAAGACCGGGCAGATAGGAACTGTAAATGAAAAGGGCGAATATCAGGTTTTGTTAAATGACAGCTCACTTATTGCAACATCAGGATTAAAAATAAGAGGAAATGACCTATATGTTCTGAGCGGAGATCTGGGATATTCATCTTATTCAACTGAGAAAAGTAAATATAATGTGGCCAGGTTGATAACTGTTGACCTTCTGAAAAATAAGATTAAATCTGTAATAAATATGGACACCCTATTTAAGGGGCAGCATTTTGTAAATGATTTGGCTATTGATAATGCCAAAAATATATATATAACTGATAGCTATTCTCCTGTTATTTATAAAGTAGACTCACTAGGTAAACCCTCAGTTTTTTTAAACAGCAATAACTTTGAAGGGGAGGGAAAAGGATTAAATGGGTTAGTTTATCATACAAACGGTTATTTGCTGGCAGCAACATCTAATAATGGTCATTTATACAAAATTGATCTTAGGGACAGTAACCGCATAACTGAAGTAGAAATCGAAGGTGATTTTAAAGGAATAAATGGTTTGCAATTTACTGAAAACCATTTATTGGTTATGTCTCAAGCTCAGGGGGTTAATCAGGTTCATATTTTAAACAGTAACAATAGCTGGAAAACAGCAAGAGTATTGCGTACAGATAGCTATAAATACACTTATCCCGGCAACGCTGAAACCGTTGGAAATAAAATTTATATAATTGATTCCAATTTAGATGAACTGAATAAACCCTTTGGGCAGACCAATACCTTTTCTGTTCGTGTTATTGATTTACAAAAACGTTTCTATAAAAAGAATACAAAGGGAAAAGTGAAAGTAGGGCCTTTGCAGAAAAAGAAAAAGCAGGATCAATAATTACAGTAGTTTAATATTGAAATACTTTAGCAGGAAATTACTCCCTATGCCTTTTAGAACATCTGCGACTAAACAATTAATCTTATCCGTTTTATTGCTTTTTATTTCCTTTGCGGGAATTAATTGTACTTCAGTTCCCGCAGAAGATTTGTTTGGAAAATGGAACTACGTAAAAATTGAGAATTCTGATAAAGAAGATGCCGATAGTGTAACAACTTCTGAATTAAAAATCCAAAATCCATCTATAGAATTTACAAAACCAGATAGCTTGAAAATTTATTGGGGAGGGAAAGTTTTATCTAAAGGAAATTTTAGAATGGATAAAAAGATGATCAGATATACCGAGATTTTGACTGAAAACAGAGTAAGAGAATTCCCATTTTTAATTGTAGAAATTTCTCCTAAAACTCTTGTTTTTGAAACTATGGAAGCAAAAAGTACACGAATAACTGCTGTAAAAAGCCAATAATTCGTTCCTAGTTATTCTATACTGTCATCATATACCATTGCATAGAAATCAAATTTGCTCTTTGTTCCCTGCATAGGCATAGAGATAATAACATCTCTATCAAATTTTTTACAAATATTCAACAGGTCTTCTACAGAATTTACTTCGATAGCTTTTTTACCTTTTTTATCGTCAGCGTGACTTAATTCAACTTTCATAACATACATTTTGTGTGCCTATTGCTAACAAACTAATTTTTGAAGAATAGCATGCAATAAGCAAATTTCATAAAAAGGGTTCATCTTTAAAGATGAACCCAATATAATTTCAATTTATATTAAACCAACACTTCTGTTAACAAATTCTGTTAATTCGGCACCATTCAGCATTCCTAATGATAATAAAGCAAGGTCAAATGCTTGTTTAGCAAGTTTAATCTGCTCTTCTTCGTTTTCAGTCTGAAGTATTTTACTGATCAGTTTATGATTCCCGTTAATTGCAACTTTATAATTATCGGGCATCGACCCGTAAAAGTTCATTCCGCCACCCATCTGTGCCATGTCTTTCATTCTTCTCATGAATTCATCCATGGTTACAATTACGGGCATATCATCCGGACTTAAACTATCTACCTCAACATTCATGTTTGGTTTGGTAATAGCCTTTTCAAATACTGATTTTACTTTTGCAGTATCTTCTTCATTTAGGATATGCTCCGGAGCATCATCCTTTTTGATTAATTTATCTGCAACATCAGAGTCAACACGCTTTAGGGATGTTTTCTCTAATTTTTGTTCCAGCTGACTGATGAAATGAGTGTCGATAGGAGAGTCCATAACCAACACATCATAACCTTTTTTATTTGCAGATTGGATAAATGAATCCTGTTTGTTTACGTCTGTAGAGTATAAATAAACCAACTGAGATTCTTTATCTGTCTGAACCGGTTTTACTTTTTCCTGGTATTCTTCTAATGTGAATTTTTCAGATTTGGTGTTGTTAAGCAAAACGAAATCTTTAGCTTTTTCATAAAACTTATCCTCGCTTATCATTCCATACTTAACAAATAAACCTATATCAGACCATTTGCTTTCGAAAGATTTTCTATCACTTTTAAACAGGTCAGCTAATTTATCAGCTACTTTTTTAGTGATGTAACTATTAATCTTTTTAACATTTCCATCAGCCTGAAGGAAACTTCTAGAAACGTTTAATGGAATATCGGGTGAATCAATAACTCCATGTAATAACATTAAAAATTCAGGAACAACATCTTTTACCTCATCAGTAATAAATACTTGTCGGGAAAATAACTTGATTTTGTTTTTTTGCATTTCAAAGTCGTTTTTCAACTTGGGGAAATACAAAACACCGGTCAGGTTAAACGGATAGTCGACATTCAAATGAATCCAAAACAAAGGATCTTCTGAAAAAGGATAAAGCTCTTTATAGAAATTTAAATAATCCTCATCTTTTAATTCTGTTGGAGATTTAGTCCAGATCGGATTGGTGTTGTTAATAATATTGTCAACCTCAACTGATTTAGATTTGGGTTTACCCTCTGCATCTTCGCCATCAGGTTCCTGTACAGTTTTTGTTCCGAACTTAATTGGAACAGGCAGAAAGAGGCAATATTTGTCAAGAATTCCCTGAAGCTTATTCTCATTTAAAAACTCTTCAGAATCTGAGTTGATGTGAAGAATAATATCTGTCCCGCGTTCTGTTCGGCTGCCATCAGTTATCTCAAATTCAGTACTTCCGTCGCATATCCATCTGGCTGGTTCTGCACCATCCTGGTAAGACAAAGTTTGAATTTCTACCTGATCTGCAACCATAAACGCAGAATAGAATCCCATACCAAACTTACCAATGATCTCATTGGCATCTTTAGATTCTTTGAATTTTTCAACGAACTCTTCAGCACCTGAAAATGCTATCTGATTAATATATTTTTTAATTTCTTCGGCAGTCATACCCAAACCCCGGTCAGAAATAGTCATGGTTTTGGCAGTTTCATCAAATGAAACTTCAACTTTTAAATCTCCAAGTTCGCCGCTGTACTGGCCAATTGATGAAAGTCTTTTTAACTTTTGAGTTGCATCAACTGCGTTAGAAACCAGCTCTCTTAAAAATATTTCGTGATCCGAGTATAGAAATTTCTTGATAATCGGAAAAATATTTTCCGTATGTATTGAAATTGTTCCTTTTTCTTCCATTGTCTGTTAAAAAATTAGAATTGTTTCACCTTATTGAACAAGAGCTATTCCAAAGGAGGGAATGCTGTCAAGATGGCAC
>JBBRCI010000099.1:0-9366 GCA_038204935.1 Sphingobacteriales bacterium
TTTTTATCATTTTCTCTATATACAAGATGACCATTCCTTTATGGTATGTCAATAGATTTATCAGAAGAATGAAAAAAAGTGTATTATTTCATCAGCACCGCTATAATGTAAAATTTAATTTGGGATGAACTCAGATTTCAATTCTAATAAGCTGAAAAATAGGGAATAGCAGCTTATTCATTTATATATAAACTATATACCAAATCGGTAATTGGTATAAATTACTGAATAATTCTGCTTAAAAATTGCTTGGACGCAAAAAACCCTGATCCAAAATGAATTGAATCAGGGTTTTTTTGAACTTTATTTTATGCCTTTATTTGTGTGCTACACCTTCGGCTAAAACAATAATTTTATTGTTTAATACTTCTACAACTCCACCAGTGATAAAGAAAATTTCTTCTTCTTTAACACCGATTCGGATAATCACTTTACCATCTTCTAAAGTTGAGATTATAGGAGCGTGATCTTTCAGAACTTCAAATGAACCCATTGTTCCCGGAACGGTTACAGAATTCACTTCGCCCTGAAAAACGGTATTGTCGGGAGTTAAAATTTCTAATGTCATATTTTTTAGATGTAAGATTGGAGATGCGAGATTTGAAAAATGAATGGTATTGATCTCAAATCTCTAATCTAATGTCTCAAATCTTAATTAAGAATTTGATTCAGCTAAAAGTTTTTTACCTTTTTCGATTGCATCTTCAATGGTACCTACAAGGTTAAATGCTCCTTCAGGATATTCGTCAACTTCTCCATCCATAATCATGTTGAAACCTTTGATTGTATCTTTAATATCAACTAACACACCTTTTAAGCCTGTAAACTGTTCTGCTACAAAGAATGGCTGAGATAAGAAACGCTGAACACGACGTGCACGGCCTACTACCAGTTTATCTTCTTCAGAAAGCTCGTCCATACCTAAAATGGCAATGATATCCTGTAATTCTTTATAACGTTGTAAAATTTCTTTAACACGTTGTGCAGTTCCGTAATGCTCATCACCTAAAACCGCTGCACTTAAAATTCTTGAAGTAGAATCCAAAGGATCCACCGCAGGATAAATACCTAATTCGGCAATTTTACGTGATAATACAGTTGTTGCATCTAAGTGAGCAAATGTTGTTGCCGGAGCCGGGTCAGTTAAATCATCCGCAGGAACATAAACCGCCTGTACAGATGTAATTGAACCACGTTTTGTTGATGTAATACGCTCCTGCATTAGTCCCATCTCAGTTGCAAGAGTTGGCTGGTAACCTACCGCAGATGGCATACGACCTAATAAAGCCGATACCTCTGAACCTGCCTGAGTAAAACGGAAGATGTTATCAACGAAGAAAAGAATATCTTTTCCCTGTCCTTCTCCTTCACCGTCACGGAAATATTCAGCAACTGTTAATCCTGATAAGGCAACCCGGGCACGTGCACCAGGAGGCTCATTCATTTGTCCGAAAACAAGTGTTGCTTTAGAGTCTTTTAATGTTTCTTTATCAACTACGCTTAAATCCCATCCGCCATTTTCCATAGAATGCTTAAACGCATCGCCATAGTTAATAACTCCTGATTCAATAAATTCGCGTAATAAGTCGTTTCCTTCACGGGTACGCTCACCAACACCTGCAAATACAGATAAACCTGCATATGCTTTCGCGATGTTGTTTACCAATTCCATGATCAATACCGTTTTACCTACACCGGCACCACCGAACAATCCGATTTTACCACCTTTAGCATAAGGCTCTAATAAATCGATAACCTTAATACCGGTAAATAAAACCTCTGTATCTGTAGAAAGCTCGTCAAATTTTGGAGGTGTATTGTGTATAGGATAACCATCAGAATTATCAACAGCACCAATACCGTCAATTGCCTGACCAACCACATTAAATAAACGTCCTTTAATTTTTTCTCCTACAGGCATTTTGATAGCAGAACCCGTGTCAACAACACTCATTCCACGTACCAGACCATCTGTAGAATCCATTGCTATAGCACGAACACGATCTTCACCAAGGTGTTGCTGAACTTCTAAAATAATTTTTTGTCCGTTATCTTTAACAATTTCCAGGGCATCGTAAATTTTTGGTAAATGGGCTTCATCAGCAAAGCTAACGTCCACAACCGGTCCGATGATCTGCGCTATTTTTCCAGTGTTTGGCATATAAATTTTGGTAAAACTTAATTAAATCAACTATTTACGCCCAATATGGGCGCTCTTTTTTGGTCTGCAAAAATACTCTTTATCCCCGAAAATCAAACACTTATTGAAAAGATTTTTCTCTGTAACATTATAGTGCATTTAACAACGTATTTACATGTTTTTTGCGGTGTAATTGGAAGAGTTAAAACTAAACGGCAGCATATTTGTAATGTTTGTGTAAATTAAATTAAGAATCAATTAAAACCAATATCATGAAAAGAACAATAAACCTTAAAAAAATGAATGCGCCAGAAAGATATTTTATGGCATTAGCGGTATTTTTAACTTCGTTATTTGCTTCTGTAGCAACGTTTGCACAAGATGCACCTGAAAAAGTAGATGTAAACATCAGTACTGATGGTGGTAGTGTATGGTACGGTCAACCCTGGGTTTGGGCTGTAGGTGTTGCAATCTTCATCGTTATCATTGTTGCAATTACCAGAAGTAGCAAAAGTAATAACTAATTATAGTCACTGCACTAGAAAGGACTGGCTTTTGCCGGTCCTTTTTTTTATATTTAAGTTTCGTTGGCTTAAAATTTCATCAACATGAAAATATCAGAAAAAATATTTTCCGGACTTGGGTTTATCTATGTTCTGGCTTCTACAGTTGTTTTTCTGCTCTCCCTAAAATCCTATCAGAATAAAAGAGATTAATCTATTCTGAAAAAAATCCATTTAATATTCTATAATTTATTGTTTGCTATCTGATAATATAAGTTCTTTGGAGAATGAAAAGAATTTTGGTAACGGGCAGTAATGGCCTGCTTGGTCAGAAGCTTACCGAAGCTTGTATAAAAGACCCTGAAATAGTATTGATAGCTACTTCTTCCGGTGCAGACCGATATCCTTTTCCTGGTAAGTATCAATATGCTTCTATGGACATTTGCGATCTCGCGAATATAAAATCTGTAATAGAAGAATTTAAGCCAAATATAATTATCAATACCGCCGCAATGACCAATGTGGATACTTGCGAAAAGGAAAGAGAAAAGTGCTGGGATTTAAATGTGGAAGCAGTTAAAAATTTAATATGTGAGTGTGAGCGTTTAGATATTCACCTGGTGCATCTTTCAACAGACTTTATTTTTGATGGCAAAAGCGGTCCTTATACAGAAGAGGATGAGCCACATCCTTTAAGTTATTATGGTTTAACCAAGCTTGAAGCCGAAAAACTGATCCAAAATTCAACATGCTCCTGGTCCATTTTAAGGACTATAATAGTATATGGTATAGTAAATGACATGAGCCGCAGCAATATAGTTCTATGGGCAAAATCTGCATTAGAAAAAGGGGATCCCATAAATGTGGTTAATGATCAGTGGCGAATGCCAACTCTGGCCGAAGATTTGGCAAATTGCTGCATTTTAGCTGCAAAGAAAAAAGCACGAGGAATTTATAATGCCTCCGGAAAAGATATGATGAGTATTATAGAGCTGGTAGAAAATGTGGCCGATTACTGGAAACTCAATAAAACGCTTATCAATCCAATTACATCAGAAAGTTTGAATCAGGAAGCAAAACGCCCAAGACGAACCGGGTTTAACCTTGATAAAGCAATGAATGATCTGGGATATCGTCCTCGTTCATTTAAAGAAGGCCTGGCCATAGTAGATAAGCAACTGCAAAACAGAAAATAATATGAGTTTAATTAAGACAGGAGATAAGATTGCCGATTTCACATTGGTTAGTTCAGAACTGAAGAATATTTTACTTAGTGACTTCACCGGTAAAAAGGTTGTGATTCATTTTTTCCCATTGGCATTTACCGGCACCTGTACGGAGCAATTATGCACCATGCGGGATACATTTGGATATTATAAGGATATGAACGCAGAAATTTTAGCGATTTCTGTTGATTCGCCTTTTGTACTGTCAAAATATAAAGAAGCAAATCAATATCAGTTTACCTTGCTTTCAGATTTTAATAAAGAAGTATCTATAAAATTCGGAGCATTTTACGAAGAATTTATTTTGGGATTAAAAGGGGTTTCTAAACGGGCAGCTTTTGTTTTGGATGAAAACCAGCAGGTTTTATATGCTGAAGTTTTAGAAAATGCAAAGGAATTGCCTTCATTTGAAAACATTAAAAATGTATTGTTTAAAAATCAGGATGATATTAATCGTGTAAAGGTCTAAAAATTAAACAGATACAAAATATGAATTTTAAATTTTGATTTTTTTGACTTTTGATTTTCTCATTTCATCAAAAAGACTAACTTTGCATTCCGTTTACAAAGGCACCTGTAGCTTAATTGGATAGAGCACCTGACTACGGATCAGGAGGTTAGGGGTTCGACTCCCTTCAGGTGCACAAATGCCCAAAAAGCCTTTTCGTCCATTTCGGAAAGGCTTTTTAAAATTTATGGCTTCCTCAATTTTGGTCGCCGCAACTATCGACAGAAACATTTTAAGAAATTTCGAATGCTGAACTTAGTATTGTTTGGCCCTCCGGGTGCCGGTAAAGGAACACAGTCACAACAACTGATTGATAAATATAAATTAGTTCATTTATCTACCGGTGATATTCTTAGAAATGAAATTACTCAGGGAACTCAGCTGGGTATAGAGGCAAAAAAATTAATGGATCAGGGAATGTTGGTTCCCGACGAAGTAGTTATCGGAATGATCAGTAATAAACTGGATTCTAATAAAGGTGCTGCAGGTTTCATTTTCGATGGTTTTCCCAGAACGGTTGCGCAGGCAGAAGCTCTTGATGGTTTATTGGAGTCTAAAAATTCTGAAATTTCATGTATGATCGCTTTAGAAGTTAGTAAAGCTGAACTTGAAAAACGTTTATTACTTCGTGGTAAAGATTCCGGTCGCCCGGATGATGCCAATCTGGAAGTTATCAGCAAGCGTATTGAAGAGTATAACAATAAAACCGCTCCGGTTGCCAATTACTATAAAAGCCAGGATAAATATCGAAGCATTACAGGGATGGGAAGCATAGATGAAATTTTTTCTTCTATTTGTGGTGTAGTTAGCGATCTGTAATTCTTCTTTATGGAGATCAATTAATTTCCATTCAATTTAAATTCTTCTACCGGATACTTATCTTTATTCTGGTATCTATAAACTTACCAGTATGTCTCAGGGTTCTAATTTTGTTGATTATGTAAAGATTTGTTGCCGCTCCGGTCACGGAGGTGCAGGCTCATCCCATCTTCACAGAGATATTTTAACTTCTAAAGGCGGACCTGATGGGGGCGACGGCGGACGAGGCGGTCATGTTATATTAAAAGGAAATAGTCAGCTGTGGACACTTCTGCATCTTAAATATCGTAAACACGTTATTGCCGAGAATGGATTTCCGGGTTCAAGCGGAAAATCTTCTGGCAGAATGGGAAAAGATGATGTATTGGAAGTTCCTCTGGGAACCATTGCCCGAAATGCCGAAACCGGCGAAATACTTTTCGAGATAACATCAGACGGGGAAACCAAAATTCTAACTCCCGGCGGTCGCGGTGGCTTAGGTAACTGGCATTTTAAAACTTCAACGGCTCAAACACCACGATATTCACAGCCCGGAGAACCTGGACAAGAGCAATGGATGGTGCTTGAATTGAAAATTCTGGCTGATGTGGGACTTGTAGGTTTCCCAAATGCCGGAAAGTCAACTTTACTATCTGTTGTTTCTGCCGCAAAGCCAGAAATTGCTGATTATGCGTTTACCACCCTGGTTCCCAATTTAGGTATTGTTGCCTATCGTGATAACAAATCCTTTGTTATGGCCGATATTCCAGGAATTATCGAAGGAGCGTCTAAAGGAAAAGGTCTTGGAATCAGGTTTTTAAGACATATTGAACGTAACTCTGTTTTATTGTTCTTGGTGCCTGCGGATACCAGCAGAACCATAAACGAAGAATATCAGATATTGTTAAATGAACTTCAGGATTATAATCCTGAACTGATGCAGAAACCCCGAGTTTTAGCGATCAGTAAATCTGATATGCTTGACGAAGAATTAACCAATGAAATGAAAAAGGATTTACCTCCTTCTGTTCCCTATATCTTCATTTCTTCCGTTGCGCAAAAAGGATTAACCGAATTGAAAGATATGCTTTGGAAAGCAATTAACTCACCTGCGTAATTTCACACAATTTCTCACCTTTCTATTTTTCAATTCCCCGTTTTTGTACTTACTGAGGCTTTAAATCTCACTTTGAGGAATATTTTGCACGTCATACAACTGTGTAATATTTACACTTTTGTGTAACCTTTTATTATTCTTATGATATTCAATTACTTAGCATTATTTTCTAATTTTTTATCAATTGGGATACAAGTTTGTCTATCCCAACCCGAACCTTAAAAAATTAAAAAAAGAATAATATGAAAAAAATTTACTTGTTAGCCCTGGTTGTATTTGGTTTTACAGCTAATTCATTTGCACAGTCAACTGCTACTGCCAGTGCAACTGCTACGATTATTACGCCAATAGCAATTACCAAAAATGTTGACATGAGCTTTGGTAACATTGCAACTAACGCAACTGCAGGTACTGTTGTATTAACAGCAACTGGTACTCGTTCTGTAACCGGTGGTGTTACGTTACCTGCTGCTGCGGGGTCAATCTCTGCTGCTGCTTTCACGGTTACGGGATCTGGAACATCTACTTATGCCGTTACTTTACCGTCAACGGCAGTTTCCCTTACATCTGGTGGAAATACAATGTCAATTGGTTCGTTTACTTCAAGTTCTGCTGGTACACTTGCTTCTGGTACGCAAACATTTACAGTTGGCGCAACTTTAACTTTAGGGACAGCTCAGGCCGCTGGAACGTACACTACCGGAGCAACTCCTTTTGCAGTAACAGTAAATTACAATTAATACAATATATTGGAAAAAGAAGCTGCTTTATAGCAGCTTTTTTTTTAACCAATAAAAAGGATTTTTATATACTTGTTACGCCTCGTTTACAACTAAAAAATTATAATCAATCCATGCAATTTTCAGCCATTCCTTTTTCTAAACTTTCTAAATTCCTTTTTTTTGTATCTATATTATCAGTTTTTTCTTACTTCAATGCAATGTCGCAGGGAAATTTATTGGTTAACCCCAAAAGAGTTGTATTTGACGGAAATAAAAAACTGATTTCACTAAACCTTGCTAATACAGGAACAGATTCGGCCAAATACAATATTTCTTTTATACAATACAGAATGAAAGAAGATGGAGGTTTTGAAGAAATTACAGAACCGGATTCTTTACAGCAGTTTGCCGATAAATTTTTAAGGGTTTTCCCGAGAACTGTTTACCTGGCGCCTAATGAAGCCCAGGTTGTAAAAGTTCAGTTAACACGAACTAATCTTTTGCTTCCGGGAGAATACAGATCTCATTTATATTTCAGAGCAGTTCCTTCAGAAAAGCCATTGGGTGAAAAATCTATGGAAGATCCAAAAGGTATTTCCGTTACACTGGTTCCGATTTTTGGAATTAGTATTCCTGTTATTATCAAGTTTGGAGAACCGGACGTTAAAATAAATATCAGCAATCCAATAGTAAGAAATTTAGAAGATGGAAGGGTGCAACTACAGCTTCAATTTAACCGGAGCGGAAGCATGTCGAGTTATGCTGACCTGACTGTAAATTATGTTTCGCCGCAAGGCAAAATAACACAGGTTGCTGCTGCGAACGGACTTTCAGTATATACGCCAAACGCGAAAAGAATATTTGTTTTGGGTTTGGATACCTCTAACGGAATTAATTTCCACGAGGGCAAATTGCAGATCGAATACAAAAATCAACAGGATGCAGGCGGGCAGTTGCTAGCTTCGAAAGAGTTAATCCTCGAATAATTCATTTTCATTTACAGGCCGGTATGCCCTCAGTTAAAATTTTCAGTACGTTTTTAGTATCTCTTCTTATTGGGGTGATACTTTGTTTTACGTCAGAAAATAGCCAGGCACAAAGCATTAATGTTACTTCGGTTTCTCCTTCAACAATTTGTGCGGGATCTGATGTGTCCGTTACCTTTGAAGCAACGAACGGCAATAACAATAACAGGAGATTCAATAATTCAACAAATTATACTATTTACTTAAGTAATTCATCCGGCACCTCATTTACAAGTATAGCAACTTTTACAACAGCCGGAGTTTCTTATAGCACGGCGAAAAATGGAGTTACATCAAATATAGTTGAAACAATTACAATTCCTTCAACTACAGTTTCGGGAGCCGGATACAAAATATCCATTGGTTCGTCGGGCCCAACTTTTATCGGAAGTGGAGGCACAGGCTCGTCGCCCGCATTCATTATCAAAGCAATTCCTAATGCGCCGATAGCATCCAATAACGGACCGGTTTGCGAAGGTTCTACACTGTCGTTAAGTGCGACAACTATAGCGGGAGCTACTTATTTATGGACTGGTCCAAACAATTTTACATCCTCTGTGCAGAACCCTATTGTTTCTACCGCCGCAACATCTGCTATGGCTGGTACTTATTATGCATCAGCTTCAGTTGGAGGATGCTTTAGTGCCGCATCAGCCACAACAGTAACGGTTAAACCTTTACCGCAGGTTAACCTAACAACTTCTGCAAATGTGGTTTGCACCGGAACTCCAATTACACTAACTGCTACTAACTCTGGAGGAGCATTAACTGCAGTAACAGGTTCTAATAATACATCTCAGGTAATTTCAACTTCTGGTACTCCAACTATTACCAGTAATATTACATTAGGAAATGGAATATTATCAGACTTGTCGAATCTAAAAGTAGATTTAAAAATAGATCATACCTGGGTTGGTGATTTAAAAATAACATTACAGGGTCCCGGAGGTATTGGGTCTACAGTTCTTTTGGATAGACCTGGAGTCCCTGCGAGTACGTATGGAAACGGAGACGATTTAATAAATACTGCCACTTATTCTTTTAGTATCAGTGGTGCAGGGGTTATTCCTGAAACAACAGTTAGTGGAACAATTCCCGATGGTATATACCTGCCAAGTGATGACAGCGGTATGCCGAATAATTTCTCAGGCTTGCTTACTGGGAACAATATTGCCGGAGTTTGGACACTTAGTATAACTGATAATTTTAATGGCGATGGGGGAAATTTGAACAGCTGGAGTATTACCATTAATAATGCATCAGGAACATATACAACAGCATTCAGCGGACCCGGAACAACTGGATCAGTGACTTATTCGGGTATAAA
>JBBRCI010000100.1:0-9225 GCA_038204935.1 Sphingobacteriales bacterium
TTGCTGATTAATTTTGGCGCACTTGCTATTGGCGGTTTTTTCACGGGCAAGGGAGTTCCTTCAGTTTGGTATGAAAGTTTAGAAAAAGCACCATGGACTCCTCCAGGATGGGTTTTCGGTTTCGCGTGGACAATAATTATGATTTGCTTTACTATTTACATGGCTTATTTATGGCCATTAATTGAGAATAAAAATCTCTTAATAATCTTATTTGTTGTTCAATGGATTTTGAATGTGAGTTGGAATCCAACTTTCTTTTACTACCATAATGTTCTGGCTGGTCTCTTCGTAATAGTTAGCCTTACCTTACTTGTTGCATTCTTTTTATTTATGTATTGGCCCGAATTGAGATTGAAATCTATTTATATTCTCCCTTATCTAATTTGGCTGATGATTGCAACATCATTGAATGCATATATTCTAATAAAAAATTGATTAGAAAGTGCATCCAATCCCAAAACGCAAAGCTGCAAGAACTTTACCTATAAAATTTCTAAATCGTCAGCGTTTAAAAACGTGGATGCTTAAGAAATGCAACTGAATCACAATAAGCAAATCTATTTTACAAACGAGGACGAATGGAAGGTGGTTACATTGATGTATTCACAAAGTCGAATGCAAATACATATAAAGCAAATTGAAACTTGAATCCAAATCAGGAGCAAGAAATTCATTTACATTCCCGAACTCAATCCGTTAATCGTAGCTTAGTAGTGAAGCTTAACATACAGGCAGCTTTATTAATTAATTATACATAATTGAAATATTATGAATACAAAAAGATTTATTCAATTCAGTTTAATAGTAGCATTAATTTTAATCAATGCAACTGTTATTGCACAGCAAATTGATTCAGCTGCATTAAATAATGTTTTCGGAAAAAAAGGAACAGTAACAGGTAATGTTTATAAGATAGGTTATCCTCGTTCAGACCTTAAAGTAAAAGTGGGCGATTTCTCAGTTGCACCAGGGCTTGCATTAGGTACATGGATTGGCATTATTAATATGGGCGACCGTGCTATGATGATGGGCGACCTTGTTTTATTAGATTCGGAAGTACCTGTAGTTGTTAGTCAATTAATGGAGCAAAATCTTGAAATCACAGCAATACATAATCATCTAATAAATGAAACACCTGCTATCAAGTACATACATTATCATGGTGAAGGAACTGCTGTTGAATTAGCACAGAAAATAAAAGCAGTGTTGCAATTAACAGGAACACCGCTTACACCGCCCGTACAAAATAAAACACAAACTATTGACTGGAGTAAAGTAACAGCTATACTTGGAACAACGGGCAAGCAAAACGGAATGTTGCTTCAATATACTTTTCCGCGTAATGAAAAACTAACAGAGAGTGGAATGGAAATGCAGCCTGCAATGGGTATGGCGACAGCAATTAATTTTCAAATGGATGTTAGCAAGGCAGCAATTACAGGAGACTTCGTACTACTTGCAGATGAAGTGAATCCGGTAATAAAAGCACTCACAGAAAACGGTATTATGCCAACAGCCATTCATACGCATATGCTGCATGATGAACCACGTTTATTTATGATGCATTTCTGGTCTGTTGACAATCCTGAAAAATTAGCAAAAGGTTTAAAAGCAGCATTAGATAAAACAAATTCCAAAAGATAAATCGATAACTCTCAGTTATTTGTGTTTGAATTTTTATTAACATATAAAATGTTTAGGCAAACCCAACAATAAGCCCACGCAACATTAAGCACATTTGTAAGAGACAATCGTCCCGCTTTTAAAATAGTTATAGAGCATTTTTTAGCATAAGTGAACTTCAGAAATTTCAAATCGAATTGTTTCACTTTAGGTAAACTTTTTCTATTTTTGTTCTGTGGTAAAAAATCAGAAACTTAGAAAAATCATCTTTTTCAAGAATTACTTTCAAGATTTTTTCGACAAACAATCCAAGAAGTAAAAGCAAAGATTGTTTGGACTTTTGATTTGATTGAAGATTTACAGAGAGTTCCTGAAACGTACCTGAAGCACCTCGAAAACACTAACGGACTATATGAAATCAGGGTTCAGACAGGAAATGACATTTTTCGCATCTTTTGTTTCTTTGACAAAGGTCGGTTAATTGTTTTGGCCCACGGTTTTCAGAAGAAAACACAGAAGACACCAAAAAAAGAAATAGAACAAGCACTTAAGATAAAGGCAGAATATGAAAACGAAAAATAAAAACTTGATGACTCTTGAAGAGTTTAAAGAAAAAAATTATGGGAAGCGTGGAACAGCTGAACGTGACGAATTGGAAGCTGGATATGAAAATTTTAAAATTGGAACTTTGATTCACGACACTCGAATTGAAATGGGAATGACTCAAGAACAACTTGCAGAAAAGGTTGGGACAACCAAATCTTATATTTCAAAAATTGAGAATAACATTAAAGAAGCTCGGATTTCGACACTTCAAAAAATTGTTGAACTAGGTTTTGGTGGACAATTGCAACTTTTAATCAAGCTAAACCCGAATGCTATTGAACTGCAATAGTATCGCAATAATCAAATCTATCCTGGATAATTTCCGGCGGTAACGGTGAATATATCGAAGAAATACCAACGCAAAAATCTGAATTAAAGAAAGTGATTTTGTGGTTCAAATGATTGTAAACTTCCTTATTAAACGGCAAGAATAGTTCTCGGAACGCTTGCCCAGGATATTACTTTTTTTATCTTTAGGCGATTTAATGGTTTGGTTTTTGCCTGTTCCTAATAAAATAAATAAGTGATGTATGGTAGTGAAGCGCAATAATGTTGTAGTGAAAGGGAAAGGTTCGCAAGTAATTATATTTGCACATGGCTTTGGATGCGATCAAAACATGTGGCGATATGTGGCTCCAGCTTTTGAAGAGAATTATAAAGTTGTGTTGTTTGATCATGTAGGCGCCGGAGGTTCGGATCTTTCGGCATTCAGCCCTTCTAAATACAACCAATTAGACGGTTATGCAGCTGATATCTTAGATATTGCAACAGAACTGCAACTGAATGACATCATATATGTAGGACATTCTGTAAGTGCGCTTATCGGAATTATTGCTTCACAGAAGTCACCGGGGCTTTTTAAATCACTAATTCTTGTGGGGCCCTCGCCATCTTACATCAATGATGGTGATTATATAGGAGGTTTTACCAAATCACAAATCGAAGAATTACTGGAGTCACTTGATCAAAATCATCTGGGATGGTCAATGGCCATGGCACCGGTAATTATGGGTAACCCGGATAGAAAAGAATTAGGTGAAGAACTTACAAATAGTTTTTGCCGGACAGATCCTGCAATTGCTAAACATTTTGCCCGTACCACTTTTCTTACTGATGAAAGGGAATTACTTTCCTCTGTAGATATTCCCACACTCATTTTGCAGTGTTCAGATGATGTGATTGCGCCACAATCGGTAGGTGAGTATGTTCATCAGCAAATAAAAGGAAGTAAACTTGTTATGATGAAGGCAACAGGTCATTGTCCGAATCTGAGTGCTCCCGAAGAAACCATTGATGCTATAATGGATTATATATTATGACGGAACCACCAGTTTCTTCTGATACTAATAATCTGCAGGAAAATTTCGAAGACTTTTTTGAAGAGGCTTTGTGTGGATTTATAATAGCTGATACAAAGGGTTCAATTCTGAAAGCCAATAAAAAATTGGGGGGATGGATAAACTGTAGCACCGACGAATTAAAAAGTAAGCGTTTTTCAGACCTGCTTACTATAGGTGGTAAGATATACTATGAAACACATTTGTCGCCTCTTCTCCGTATGCAGGGTTTTTTTGATGAAGTTGTACTTGAGTTAAGTAGTAACAATAATCAAAAATTAAGGGTGATGGTAAATGCATTAGAACGCAGAGACAAAGATGGAAAAGCACTTTTTGTAAGATATACCATATTAAAAGCCAGTGACAGACTTCAATATGAATTAAATTTACAGGAAGCAAAAAAAATAGCTGAAAATGAGTTGATCAAGGAAAGAGAGATGGTTACTTTGAGGGAGCAATTGATTGCAGTATTAGGTCATGACCTTCGAAATCCACTTTCAGCGGTAACAATGGCCGTTGATCTGCTTATTTCTTCGGGTAAAAATAATGATAGCTTATTGGGAACCATAAAACGAAGCAGTTCGCGTATGATGGAACTGGTGAATAATATCATGGATTTTGCACGCACCCGTTTAGGCCAAGGAATTGTATTAGATAGGGAGGATACAGAACTTGAACCCGTACTTCAACAGGTAGTGACTGAGCTGAAACTGATATATCCTAAAAGAGAGATTACCTGCAATTTTAAAATTACAGAACCAGTAAACTGCGATTCCTTTCGTATTGCTCAGCTAGTTTCAAATCTGGTAGCCAATGCCATCACACACGGGTATGCTGATTCCCCTGTTCACATTTATGCTTTCCACAATAATGGAAATTTAGAAGTTTCGGTTCGGAATAATGGTGGGCCGATCCCTAAAGAATTACAAGAAAATATTTTTTCTCCTTTTACAAGAGAAATAGATCGGCCCAGCCGAAATGGATTGGGATTAGGGCTTTATATTTCTTCGGAAATTGCAAGGGCTCATAACGCTACTTTAAGTTTTACTACCACTGCTGAAGAAACCTGTTTTACTTTCCAAATGAATTCATAAATCATTTATTGAATCTTCGAACAGTTTTTCCCTTCAAACAACTCAAATAATTTCATCCATTTTAACATTAGCTTAACACTGTTTTCTAATTATTAATGAATTGATTTTTTATTTCATATAAAAATTAACTTTTTTATTATTCAATAAATCTGGCTATATTTTAATAGGAAATCATGAAAGCAAAAACCCATGGACAAAGCGACACAAACAATGATTGAAAACCTGCAGAAGAACACAGGTAAAACTTTAGATCAATGGATTGCAATTGTTAAGATAGAAAACTTGGCAAAACATGCTGAGATTATCCAATTTCTGAAAGAGAAACACGATCTCACATATGGGTTTGCAAATTTGGTTGCCCACAAAGCCAATGTAACTGATGCCGGATCAGCAGAGAATACGGACGATTTAATATCAAAACAATACGAAGGAAAGGAGCACCTTAAAGCGATTTATGATCAGCTGATGTCCGAAATTCGAACATTTGGGGATGATATAGAAATTGCTCCGAAGAATGCTTATGTAAGTTTAAGGCGGAAGAAACAATTTGCTATTTTACAACCTGCCAGCAAAACACGATTTGAGATCGGTATAAACCTGAAAGGACAGGAACCCACCGGAAAGTTGGAAGCAGAAAAGCCAAATTCAATGTGTTCTCATAAAATGAAAATTGCCGATATTAATGAATTGGATAAAGAAGTTATAGGCTGGATTAGAACGGCATACGAAAACGCTAAATAATACAGTGATGAAAAATATTAAAATCGAAATAATGTGGGCCATTATTTTTTCGGTGATGGTATTACTTTGGATGCTTTTGGAGAAACTTAGCGGATTACACAGCACTTATATTGATTACCATTTATATCTGACAAATTTATTTATTATTCCGGCTGTTTGGGTGATGGTACTGGCTTTAAAAAATAAGAAGAATATATTTTACAATGGCAAAATGTCTTATAAGCAAGGTTTGATTTCTGGTGTTATTTTATCATTCCTCATTGCATTAATTAGTCCCTTAACACAATGGATCACCACATACATTATAACTCCGGAATATTTTCCGAATGTGATAAAACGTTCTGTGGAATTAGGCTATTACCAAACTCGCGCTGAAGCAGAAGCAAATTTTAATTACCCCAATTATGCAATTCAGGGTGCAATAGGAGCACTGATTATGGGTATTTTAACAACGGCAATTGTGATGATTTTTCTAAGAAGCAGACGAGTAAGCGTATGAAAAAATAATCTAACAAATTCGTTTGGAGAAGCGATAAGTTTAAATATCCCTTTTTTGCAAATTCTATTTCATTGTGCTAAACTAAAAATAGTGTTAAACTATGGAAATTGAACCGAATGCAAATGACCAGTTTATAGAAAGGAATTTCTATAAACAAGATATTCCAATTCGTGAAAGAACCTATTTTTTTAACAGGCTCTTTTTTCATTACAAAAAAGACTGGCAGAGTTCATTTGCCTTAATGTTATTTTTAAGTGTTGGTATTGCTTCACTGGCTTTGTCAGAAAACTCCTCTGCTACAATAATTGGGGCAATGATAATAGCTCCTCTGGGGCAACCCATTGTAGCTTTTGGAGGAGCAATTGCTCTGGGTTGGAAAATCCAATCCTTTCGAATGCTGGGTATAATTATTCTAGGTGCTATTTGTTCACTTATCGTAGCATACATTATTGGACTTACTCTGCCCGATTTGACTCCCAATGAGCAAATTCTAATACGAACCGCTCCAGATTTACGTGACCTTGGCATTGCATCATTAGCTGGCGCTGCCGGTTCCTATGGATATTACCGAAGTGAATTTTCAACAGTACTTTCAGGTGTGGCAATCTCTGTAGCCTTAGTTCCTCCATTATGTTCATGCGGGTTAATGCTTGAACAAGGCCATATTATACTGGCAAGTGGATGTTTGTTGTTGTTCTTTACAAATTTTATTGGAATCGCTTTTTCATCAATTCTTGTCTTCTTTTTATTAGGATTAAAACACAAAAGAAATCGCCAATGGTTTTACACGGGAACAATTTTCCTGATTCTTTTGGGTTCAACTACAATCCTTCCTTTGGCATTGAATTATGAAAAGTTTAATTCTGGTGCGCAATTTCAAAGTGATATTTATGAAAAAGCGGGAAAGGTTTTTGCTCGTTCAAAAAACTCTCCAACTATAAAAAATATTTCAATACAAGGCACAGCAGCTATTATTTCAATTGAACCCTTCCCAGACAATAAAGCTGAAGAAATTAGATTGATAAAGGAATTAGAAAATACAATCGGATTACAGGTTTTTCTAAAACCCTATTCAAATAAAGAAAGTAATTAAAAATCTGGTTAAAGGCTTGGGAAGGAAAACTTAAGCCTGTTTTTTTTATTGCTGAATTACAGGCATGGATATTCATCAATATAGAATAGAAAATTTGCAGCATTATGATGTCAAAAATGGATCCCATTATAGCTGTAAAGCATGTTAAAATGGACTAATCCTTTATTTTATCAATTGAAGAAGATTTTCACTTAAATCCAAACTTAATGAAAATGAATGCATCACAAGCTCTCTTATTTTGCTAATTATTCTTCAAAATTGAAAATGTTTATCTTTAATCAATCATTCTGAATCTTCCTGACTATTTGCCTAAACTACTGGTTTAATTTCAATATGAATTTTTTCTAATATGCCATTTTACTACAAAATTAATGAGCATTTAGCTGATGACAGGCGTATTGCTCAAAAGCTTCTGGATCTGAAAGCCGGAATCCGAAAAGCAAAAATTCCGGAACGGAGTGTTGAAGATAGTCTGATGCTGGCAACCTGGAATTTGCGTGAATTTGGAAATTCTAAATATGGCTTGCGGGATAAAGAACCTTTGTACTATATAGCTGAGATCATTAGCGCATTTGATCTCGTGGCCGTTCAGGAAGTGCGAAATGACCTAAGCAGCCTAAAATCACTAATGGATATATTAGGAAGTTCATGGAAATATCTGATCACAGATGTGACTATCGGCTCAACCGGTAACGGCGAAAGAATGGCCTTTTTATATGATACCCGCAAAATTAGTTTCGGTGGTTTGGCCGGAGAAGTAGTACTTCCATCGGATAAAAAAAATCTGACAGATCAACTAGCACGCACGCCATTTATTGTCGGCTTTCAGGCCGGATGGTTTAAATTTACTATTTGTGTGGCACATATCTATTACGGAAAAGGAATAGCTGTTGATCCAAGACGAAAAGCTGAGATTGAAAATCTATCGAATTTTCTGGCAAAGCGTGCTGAAGATAAATATGCATGGTCTAAAAATATGATCCTTCTGGGCGATTTTAATATTTTTAATGTGAATGATGTTACCATGGCCGCCATTACAAAAGCAGGATTTGTAGTTCCTAAAAAATTGCAGGAAATTCCCGGAAGTAATGCTTTGAAGAACAAGCACTATGACCAGATCGCATTTATCACTCCTGATCAGAAGCAGCTTGAATTTTGCGAAGCAGGAATTTTTGATTACTTCGAATATGTTTATAGAACTGAAGATCAGCAATTGTATACAGGCAAATTTCCGGATGTAACGGTCAGGCCGGATGAACTGGATTCAAAAGGCAGTTTAAATAAATATAAAACCTGGCGAACTTTTCAGATGTCTGATCATTTGCCCATGTGGATAGAACTGAAGATTGATTTTGGAATTGAATATTTAAAAAGAAAAACGATTTTACCTGAATAAATAAATTTGAAAGAGAGGTACGGAATGCTGAATTCCGTCCTCTATATTGTGAATTAAGGTTGCCCGCTTCCGCCTGCGGAACCATAAATCTGACCTGTTGCAAAACTTGCGTTATTATCAGCTAACTGTACGTAAATAGATGCCAGTTCGGCTGGTTGTCCGGGACGACCCAAAGGTGTTTGCCCTCCAAATTTTTTCAGTTTTTCCTGAGATGCGCCGCCACTAACTTGTAAGGGTGTCCAAATAGGGCCGGGAGCTACACCGTTTACACGGATTCCTTTCGGTCCTAACTGCTTGGCTAACGATTTTACATAACTCATATTGGCGGCCTTGGTCTGGGCGTAATCATGCAGATCTTCAGAAGGATCATACGCTTGTTCTGAAGTAGTACTTATGATAACTGAACCGGGTTTTAAATGTGGAAGTGCTGCTTTGGTGATCCAGAATGGAGCATAAATATTTGTTTTCATCGTCCAGTCGAATTCTGCAGAAGTGATATCCATAATTGAAGCATTAGCCTGTTGCCGTCCGGCATTGTTTACAAGAATGTCTAATCCCCCAAGCGCTTTAACAGCATCTTCAACCAGTTTCATACAGAAATCCTCATCACGCAGATCTCCGGGAATAGCGACAGCTTTTTGTCCTGCTTCTTCAATCCATTTAATAACTTCCTGCGCATCAGATTCTTCATGCGGAAGGTAATTAATGGCTACATCGGCACCTTCGCGGGCAAAGGCTATTGCTGCAGCACGTCCCATTCCAGAATCACCTCCGGTAATTAAAGCTTTTCTACCAGCCAGGCGGCCAGAACCTTTATAACTTTCTTCGCCGTGATC
>JBBRCI010000101.1:0-8802 GCA_038204935.1 Sphingobacteriales bacterium
AAATATCTATAAAAACTATTTTAAGCTTGATTATAAATCAAACCTTATCCATTAAAATTAAAATATGATTCGAATGTGTATCAATAAGAGTACTAATAAATCAGGTATTGTAAAAAAGCCGTTGACTGGTAAAAGTTGGATGCCAACATGTATTATCTCTAAAAATATGTTGTTGTTATTAGGAGTTAGCTTTTTCATTTTCTTCAGTTCATGCAGAAATGAAGCTAAAACATCTGATGCTTTAAAAAACATGGGCCCTCAGCCTACATTAGATAGTGTTACTGTACTTAAATATTTAAGTGCTACGCCTAAGTTTAAAGAGCAAAAAGATTGGGCAAATAAATTCTATAAAGAAAGAGGCTTCAAGCTTGGATGGTTTAAAAACCATCAGGTAGTTCCGCAAGCGGAAAAAATGCTAACAATAATTAAAAACTCTGCAGAAGAAGGTCTAAATCCAAAAGATTACCAGATTAAAGATTTCGATAAGTTGTTTGCTGATTTAAAAACTGCGGAAAAAGATTCTGCTGCCTTTATCAAACTGGAGAAAGAAATAGATATGGATCTTTCTGCTACCTATTTTGTTTGGGCTTCTGATTATTATAGAGGTTTAGTGGTTCCAAAAGAAAATAAAGAAGTAGAATGGGATATAAAGCGCAATAAAATTAAACTTCATAAAGCATTGATGGCCATTTTAGGTGAAAGAGATAGTAAATATCCATATGCTGATTTTCAACCTTTACATCCGGAATATACCCGCTTAAAGGCGGCTTTAGCTAAATACCGTAAAATTAAATCGAACGGCGGATGGCCAATTATTCCGGTAAGCACCAAATTAAAGCCAGGACAAAACTCATCAGTAGTTGATCTAATTTACAAAAGACTCATTGCTTCTTCATCTACAAAACCAGATACTGCAAAACATTTAGTTTATGATCCGAATATACAAGCAGCTGTTAAAGATTTTCAGGAACAAAATGGATTAAATCCAGATGGTGCTTTAGGTCCGGAAACTGTTAAATTAATGAATGTTTCGGTTGATAAACGGATTCAGCAGATTATCCTGAATATGGAAAGATGGAGATGGATTCCGAAGAGTTTTGAAAAAGATTATTTGTTGGTAAATATTCCTGAATATAAGCTGCATGTAGTTGAAGATAGTGTTGAGAAGTTTAACATGCGTGTTATTGTTGGGAAGACTCTAAACTCCACTCCTATATTCAGCGATAAAATGGAATACGTTGTTTTGTCTCCTTATTGGAATGTTCCCTCAAGTATTATTCAAAAAGAATTAGCTCCAAAACTAGCAAATGATCCAAATTATTTGGAGCATTTGGATATGGAGATTGTTACCCATAAAGGAGAACAAATAAGTCCGTCATCTATTGACTGGAATTCTGTTGATGATAAATTCAAATATAATATTCGTCGTCGTCCCGGTCCGAAAAATGATTTAGGTGATGTAAAATTCATCTTCCCAAATACAAATGATATTTACTTACACGACACACCACATGATGAATTATTCAGTCAGGCAAAAAGAGGATTTAGCCACGGTTGTGTGCGAGTTGAAAAACCAATTGATCTGGCAGAGTATTTATTGAGAAATATCCCGGGTTATGACAGATCCAAAATTTTAGATGTCATTTCTAAAAGGCAAGAAAAACATGTTGCTTTGAAGCAGAAATTACCAGTTTATCTGGTTTATTTTACAGCATGGGCAGACGCTAATGGAGATGTTCATTTCCGTGATGACATTTACGGACATGATAAAACTCTTGCAAAGCAATACTTTAACTAATTGAAATTAGAAATTTAACTACTTCGTTTTCAAGTGAATTAGACGCCGGAATTACATTCCGGCGTTTTTTTTTAATTCCAGTTTCAAGTCAAATAGCTAACTTGCAATCCACTAACCAATTAAATTTATAATGAAAGAAGTATATATTATCTCTGCAGTCAGAACACCTATTGGGAGTTTTGGAGGAAGTTTATCTTCCTTATCAGCAACTCAATTAGGAGCAACAGCAATTAAAGCTGCAGTTGAAAAAGCAGGGATTAAACCTGAAGATGTTCAGGAAGTTATCATGGGAAATGTATTGTCCGCAAATCTTGGACAGGCACCGGCAACTCAGGCTGCTAAATTTGCCGGTTTACCGGATGTTCCTACAACAACAGTTAATAAGGTTTGTGCATCCGGAACTAAGGCTATTATGTTTGCTGCTCAAAGTATCGCTTTAGGCGAAAATGATATTATGGTTGCCGGTGGTATGGAAAGTATGAGTAATGTTCCTTACTATTTGGACAAAGCAAGAAACGGATATCGTTTAGGAGATGGTCAACTAATTGATGGATTAGTTAAAGATGGTTTATGGGATGTTTACAATAATTACCATATGGGATCTGCTGCCGAATTATGTGCAACAGATTGCAAAATAAGTCGTGAAGATCAGGATGCATACGCTATTGAATCATATAAAAGAAGTCAGGCTGCACAAGGAGGTGGAAAATTTTCGCAAGAAATTGTTCCTGTTGAAATCAAAGGTCGTAAAGGTGAAATAACTGTAGTGTCTGAAGATGAAGAAGTAAATGCAGTTAAGTTTGATAAAATTCCTTCATTAAGACCTGTTTTCAATAAGGAAGGTACTGTAACCGCAGCTAATGCTTCTTCGTTAAATGATGGTGCTGCTGCTTTAGTATTAATGAGTAAAGAAAAAGCTGAAGAATTAGGATTAAAACCCCTTGCAAAAATTATTGGTTATGCCGATGCGCAGCAAGCACCAGAATGGTTTACAACTGCACCGTCTAAAGCAATCCCAAGAGCATTGAAAAATGCCGGTATTTCTGCTGATCAGGTAGATTATTATGAGATTAATGAAGCTTTTGCAGTGGTTTCTCTGGCTAACAATAAAGAATTAGGTTTAGATGCAGCCACAGTAAATGTAAATGGTGGCGCCGTTTCAATGGGTCATCCCCTGGGTGCTTCCGGAGCACGTATCGTGGTAACATTATTAAATGTTTTGCAACAAAATGGTGGTAAAATTGGTGTAGCAGGTATTTGTAATGGCGGTGGCGGCGCAAGCGCACTAGTAGTTGAAAATTTACGTTAATAGCTCAAATAATTAATGAAGAGAATACTGCTAATTCTAGGTTTTACATTCGCTTGCTTCCACAATAGTTTTGCGCAGCATTCTGATGATAGTAATAATCGAAAATTATTAGCTTCTTATTCAGACAGCCTACAAAATCTAAGTCATCATTTAATTAACGATAGTATAGAGCCGGAGCGCTATAACGCCAATTATACATTTATCAGAACTTTGGTAAGTGCACTTAAAATTCCACGTTCGTTTAATTATAATTTCGATTCATTAAAAACAGTATCAATTTTAAATTCCCCTGATGCCCGTTTCCGGATTTTTACCTGGAACGTGATGAATAGTGATGGTAGTTACCGTTTTTACGGAACTGTGCAGATGAACAATCCCGATGGCAAACTGGAGATGTTTCCGTTATTAGACTATTCGGCAGGAATTAAAAATCCTGCCGATACAGTTACCGGTAACGACAAATGGTATGGAGCACAGTACTATAAAATAATTCCGGTTACTTATAATGTAAAGACACCTTATTATATTTTACTAGGCTGGAAAGGTAATAACGTTAAGTCAACCAAAAAGGTAATAGAAGTTTTATATTTCAAAGACGATAAAGCTTACTTTGGGATGCCGGTATTTGATGGCAATAAAAACCATCAGGCTGCAAAGCGTATCATATTTGAATATACACGCAAAGCAAGCATGTTCTTAAATTACAATCCGGAAGATGCATTAATTGTATATGATCATTTGGCTCCGCCAGACGATAAATTAGAGGGCCGCTATGAGTTATATGGCCCTGATTTTTCATATGATGGTTTTAAACTGGTAAACGGCAGATGGAAGCATGTTGAAGATTTGCAATTAAAAAATGCTCCTACAGATACGGATGCTCAATTTAATGACCCTAAAAAATTAGGTGGGAGTTTTCCTTCCCCAAAAAAACAGTAAAATAAATTAAACTTTTTCTGGATGATTTATTCAATTTAAACAAACTAAGTTGCTACTTATCTATAATTTTCAAAATTAACTGAAGATTATAGCTTCAAAAGCACCTTAATATTTCGGGGGAGTTTAAAATTATGACCCGAAATAAATGATTTATCAATTATCATTCTTATTTTGCAAATTGAATTTTTATAAAATTCAGCAAATAAGAACCAACTAATTAACATGAAACAAGAAAAACAATTATTTGGCCACCCGGCCGGGCTGTATATTCTTTTCTTCACAGAAATGTGGGAAAGGTTTAGTTATTATGGTATGAGGGCATTATTAGTCCTTTTTCTGGTAGCCTCAGTAAATGGAGAAAATCCAGGTTACGGATGGTCTGAAGCGGATGCTTTAAAACTTTATGGAATATATACTTTCCTGGTGTATCTATCATCTATTCCCGGAGGTTATATTGCCGATAAATGGCTTGGACAGAAAAAAGCAGTCATGTTAGGTGGTCTGTTTTTAGTTGCGGGACATGGAATATTGGCAATTCAGGCGTTATGGGCGTTTTATACAGGTATTGGTTTAATCATTGCCGGTGTAGGTTTCTTAAAACCTAATATTTCTACCATGGTTGGCGGTTTATATCCTGCAGGTGATGACCGTAGGGATAAGGGATTTACTATTTTCTATATAGGTATAAACGTTGGAGCCTTTTTATCAGCATTAATTGTTGGTTATATTGGAGAAACCTATGGATGGCATTATGGATTTGGTGCGGCCGGAATTGGAATGGCGATTGGTCAAGTAGTATTTATGACTGGTCAAAAATATTTAACCGGAGTTGGAGAATCATTCAAATCTCTTGAGTCTAAGGGAGCCGTAAAAGATAAACCCTTAACTAAAATAGAAAAAGACAGAATTATTGTGATGCTGATCTCCTTTTTGATGATCATTGTTTTCTGGGCATCTTTTGAACAAGCAGGTGGTTTAATGAATTTATATGCAGATCAAAAAACCGATCGTATGATTAGCATGATTGGTTGGGAAGTTCCTGCAACCTGGTTTCAATCAGTTAATGCATTTTTTATTATAACGCTTGGAGTTCCAATTGCTGCATTCTGGTATAGCCGTAAGAAAAGTGGTAAAGAATCATCTTCTATCTTAAAAATGGCAGTTGGTGTTATTATAATGGGTTGGGGATTTCTATTTATGTCTGCAGCATCTTTACAATACCAAAGTGCAGGTTCATCAGCAATGTACTGGTTAGTTTTAGCATACCTTTTCCATACAATCGGAGAGTTATGTGCCTCTCCTGTTGCACTTTCTTACATCACTAAATTATCTCCTCTAAAGTATTCTTCTATCATGATGGGCGTTTATTTTGCTGCCACAGGTTTAGGAAACTATGTTGCTGGTTGGGTTGGTGTTTGGTCACAAAGTGCAGGAGAACTTGAAATATTTACGGGAATCGCAATTTTCTGTACGGTATTTGGCGGCCTGGTTATTTTAATGTTAAAACCATTAAAAAGGCTTGCACATGGTGCTGAAGATTTTAGCGAAAAAACTATGGCTGATTTTAACACACAGCAAATTGAAGTTAATCCGGCTTTAAAGCCTCAATAAAAAATACAAATAATTTGAAGCCCTTAGCCTAAAAAGCTAAGGGCTTTTTTGTGAATAAAGCTTGCGTCAACTAACATATCTCATATTTAGAATTTCAGGAAGCAATATTAGTTTGCGAAACAATTTAACCTGAACAATTTTAGAATCACTGATGGAACAATCAGAAAATTCTTCACCCCAAAAAACTTAAATTCTCAGACAAGGTCACTCAAAAGGTTTATAGGTATTATTTGATATCAAAATATTTATAGAGCCCTGGCTTAATTTAGCAAGGGTTTTATTTTAAACGCTTATATTCGCAATTAAAACTTAATACGTGCTTTCAGACAGTCTTGTCATCATCCCAACTTATAACGAAAAGGAAAATATCGAAAATATAATCCGCTCGGTTTTCTCTTTACCTGATAATTTTCATCTTTTAATAATAGATGACGGTTCCCCGGATGGAACTGCGGATATTATCAAACATTTAATGGGAGAATTTTCCGGAAAGTTATATATAGAAGAACGTAAAGGGAAACTGGGATTAGGAACTGCTTATATTCATGGCTTTAAGTGGGCGCTGGAAAGAGATTATGAGTTTATTTTTGAAATGGATGCCGACTTTTCCCACAATCCAAAAGATCTGACTCGGTTAAAACAAGCTTGTGTAGAAGGGGCTGATATGGCAATCGGATCAAGATATATTAAAGGAGTAAACGTGGTTAACTGGCCAATGAGCCGAGTTTTAATGTCTTACTTTGCTTCAGTATATGTACGTCTGATAACCGGGATTGATATACAGGATGCTACAGCTGGATTTAAGTGTTATCGCAGGAAAGTTCTGGAAACTATTAATTTGAATAAAATTAAATTTATTGGTTATGCGTTTCAAATAGAGATGAAATTTACAACCATCAAGCACGGTTTTAAAGTTGTAGAAATTCCCATTATTTTTACTGACAGAACCCAGGGAACATCTAAAATGAGTACCCGGATTTTCAGAGAAGCATTTCTGGGTGTTATTCAAATTAAAATAAGCAGCTGGTTTAGAAAATATCAACAAGCAGTTCAATAAACAGATAAAATGAATGAAAATTTAGACCCAAATCAGGAAAATTTATCTCCCGTTGAACGTGATATTGAAAAAGTATTGCGGCCACAGGTGTTTGAAGATTTTACGGGTCAGTTTAAAATTTTAGCCAATCTGCGGATCTTTGTTCAGGCAGCAAAATTACGCGGGGAAGCATTAGACCACGTTTTACTTCATGGACCTCCGGGTTTAGGTAAAACAACCCTTTCTCATATTATAGCTAATGAAATGGGTGTAAATATTCGTATTACATCCGGACCTGTTTTAGACAAACCGGGAGATTTAGCCGGCTTATTAACTAATCTGGAAGAAGGTGATATTTTATTTATCGATGAAATACACCGTTTAAGTCCATTGGTCGAAGAATATTTGTATTCGGCGATGGAAGATTTTAAGATAGATATTATGCTGGAAACAGGTCCGAATGCCAGATCTGTCCAAATATCTTTAAATCCGTTTACACTTGTGGGTGCTACTACCCGATCTGGTTTATTAACAGCTCCGCTAAGGGCACGTTTTGGTATTAATAGTCGCTTAGAGTATTATGATGCAAAATTATTAACCACAATAGTTTTACGCTCGGCGGAGATTTTAAAAACCCCCATTTCTGACGAAGGTGCTTATGAAATTGCCCGCAGAAGTCGTGGTACTCCTCGTATTGCCAACGCTTTATTAAGAAGAACCAGAGATTTTGCGCAAATTAAAGGCAATGGAAGTATTGATACCGAAATTGCACAATATGCATTAAATGCATTAAATGTGGATATGCATGGTCTGGATGAAATGGATAATAAAATATTAACCACCATTATTGATAAATTTAAAGGTGGACCCGTTGGACTGAAAACCATAGCCACTGCCGTAGGAGAAGATGAAGGAACCATTGAAGAGGTTTATGAACCGTTTTTAATTCAGGAAGGATATTTAATGAGGACCTCAAGAGGTAGAGAATGTACAGAAAATGCATACAAACATCTTAACCGTATAAAACCAGGAGCCAATCCTTCCCTATTTTAAATTCATCAGGCCACCTCCATTGTTTTTTGCGTAGTGATTTCCATAAACGGATAACCCATTCGACAAGCATAAAATCTTATCGCATCAACCATGTGCGCAAGATCATCTTCCTGATAATTTATAGTTTGGAAAGCAAAATGCTGATCATCTATATTTCCAAAAAATTGAATCTCATTAGAATCCTCAATAAATTTGTTTGTACTCAGGTTTATAACTTCTAATATCAAACTACCTGTAGATTGAAAAATAAATTCGACATTATGATCTGAGAATTTTTTTATTGAAAACTGCATTTTATATTATGTTAACATTCTATTTCTATTACGATAATATCAAAACGGATGTTTCTTTAAACTTAATATAGTTCTCCACAACAAAATTAATTTTCAACTCCTGTAAACATTACTTCCTTATCAATAAAGAGAAAATTCTACCCTTCTGTTTTTCTGACGGCCTTCGCTCGTGTCGTTAGAGGCAATAGGTATTTTCTCACCATAACCAACCAGATCCATTAAGTTTGGATCTGCACCTTCTCTCGATAAGTATTCCTTCACAGCCTCGGCCCTTTCTCTGGAAAGATCAAGATTATAATCTTTAGGGCCGATATAATCGGCATAACCAGAAATTTTCAATGTAAAATTTCTTTCTTTTAACCAACCTGCCAAAACTTTTAAATTCGGATAAAAACTAGGTTTAATTGTAGCCTTATCAAAGTCAAATTCTAAATTACTAATTGCCTGGGCCACCACTTGCTTATCTTCTTCTGAGGCCAAAAACTTGACTTCTCTATTGTCAGTAGTTTGAATTCTTCGCGAGTTTTGTTGAGTGTTGAATTGTGTGGTATCCTGCGAAAAACTGTCTGAATAGATAAAGAAGAAAACCATTACCACAGGAATTTTGATAAATTTTGATTTCATAACATTTTAATTTAAAGTAATTAGAAATCTTAATAAAGATTTCATATTATTAATAAGTTATTATTTAACTAATTGTTTACAACATACACACGAAATTATTTTGTGTAAAATTTTAATTTTAGAAAATAGGCAATTTGAG
>JBBRCI010000102.1:0-8787 GCA_038204935.1 Sphingobacteriales bacterium
TCATCAATACAACAACGCCAATTAAGATTATTATCCGATATGGCGATATGACCAAAACTATTGATGATGTAAGAATTTATAAAAACAAAAGAACAGTTATAAGTGGTAATTTCTTTTCAACAAAAACGTCAAATGCATTTAGTGTGTCTTTAAACGATGAATTCGAATCTGACACAATTAAGGTAAATTTTTAATATTTTTTTTGGATGTTGGTTGCAAATAGATTAGTAAAAAATTCAAAAAGGCTAGGTCTAAATGTGTTGTTGCTGATTTATATAAATTTGAAAATTATGAAGTTCAGCAAGTCTTATATATTTTTTGATACCTTTTCATTATGAAACTTACTCGCCCAAGACATGAAAATTACGAGATTTTGAATTTAATTGGATATGGACTTTCAAAATTTGATATTCCTTTCATAAAACAATTTGGATTTCAAAATAAAAATTCCTTTTATAAATATATTGTAATAAATAATATTGCTGAAACAATCGGCACAGTAAAAAACCGTCAAGATTTGTTTGATCCTTTTTTTGAAAATGGAAGAAAAGGTTGGTGGCAAAAAGGCAATGTATACATTCATAGAAAAATTTTAATTGATAATCTTTTTGGAAATCTTGATGTTATATCATTCTCAAATATTGTAAAACTATATCTAAAAGAAAACTTTAAAGTCCCAATTGAAAATTCTGAAAAAATTAATCCAATTCTTAAATCAAAGTTTAAGCAACTTCAAATTACTGGGCAAGAAGCAGAAATTTATTTTATTAATAATTATAAAACTATATCTATTTTCGAGAATGGTAAATTAGAAGATGCTAGATTGTTTGGAGATGGATATGATTTTCAAATTGAGGTTTCGCCAATTTTTTATTTAGCAGAAGTGAAAGGTGTTAGAACGAAATCAGGAAGTATTAGATTAACTCAAAATGAATTTCTAAAAGCAAAAGAATATAAAGACAAATTTATACTTTCTGTTGTTTGTAATCTAAATGATATTCCAAAAATAACGATAGTTAAAAACCCCTTAAAAAATTTAGATTTTAGTATAAAAGAGATAAATAATAAACAAATTAATTATCATTCAGAGAATATAAAATGGTAAGTCTATTTATAAATAATAATGGAGAAAGGATAGAAATCATTGGAGACATCTCTTTAAATCTTGAATATTGGGATTGCGAATGTACAGGTAAAAAATATATTCATCATATTTCTGTCACTGATTGCCATATTTGTAATTCTATACAAGATGAGTGCCCAAGTAGTAGAGAAAAAGAAGTTCTTGTATTTATGGCTGACGAAAATATTATCATTTCATAATTTCAAAACTCAAAAAATAAATGCTTTTACCCCAATCAGCATATACGTTTTCAATAATAACTGACGACAAACGTTCGTTCGATTGTATTGTCGCCCAAGAAGGAAGAAAAGCAAATCATTCTACGTCTAATAACAGCGAAATTGGAAAATATATAAGAAATATAATTGGAATTCCGCTGGGCGCACCAGTGAAATTGGAAGATTTAGATAAATACGGCAGAACAGATTATAAGCTTGAAAAAATTAACGATGAAACATTCATTTTAGATTTTTCAGTATAATAACTGATTAGAATTTCTAGATACTAATAATCGCCATCGTTTTCCTTTTTTGACTAAATGTCTTAGAGAGTAATTTGCTAATAGATAAATTTATATAATAAGTTAAGATCTCTGCTTAACAAAATTTAGACATTCTCCTCAAACCAAAAAAACCCCAGATTTCTCTGAGGTTTTTTTTGTGGTGCCACCTGGATTCGAACCAGGGACACAAGGATTTTCAGTCCTTTGCTCTACCAACTGAGCTATGGCACCAAACCATATTTCCCGTGTTGGGTCTGCAAATGTAGCGTCTTTTTTGATTTTTGGAAATCTTTTTCGAAAAAAAAGTTTTTTTCTCTTTTCGCAATTTAAATTGCTTCTAAATCGTGTTCAGAAAGCAGCAATTCTGCATCAAAATTAAATTGGATTCCCTATTTTAGCCATCTAACCAATTTTTATGATCGCCCAACTGATATTTTTAGTTTTTACAATAGCGGCTATTGTGTTTTTCAGCATTAACGTTCGTAAAATTAGTCGCAACATTAATTTAGGCCGTCCGCTTGACCGTTCAGATCGTAAGGCCGAACGCTGGTTAACCATGCTGAAAGTTGCTTTCGGTCAGACGAAGATGACCAAACGCCCGATTGCCGCTTTGCTTCACTTTTTTGTGTATGCCGGTTTCATCATTATCAACCTGGAAGTTTTAGAGATCATCATTGATGGATTATTTGGCACTCACCGGATTTTTGCTTCGCCTCTTGGCGGATTATATAATTTCCTGATCGGTTCTTTTGAAGTTTTAGCGGGTCTGGTTTTATTTGGTGTGATCGTTTTTTACATCCGCAGAAATATTTTAAAGCTGAAACGCTTTTCCGGACCCGAGATGACCCAATGGCCAAAATCTGATGCCAATTACATCCTGATCATCGAAACATTGCTGATGGCTGCTTTTTTAACAATGAACGCCGCCGATCATAAACTCCAGTTAATGGGCGCTTCGCATTATTTTACTGCGGGTTCATTTCCTGTCAGCGGATTCTTGGTTCCACTTCTCCCCGATTCTGAATCAGCCTTGATAATGATCGAACGTTCGGCCTGGTGGTTTCATATCATCGGCATTCTGGCTTTCTTAAATTACCTGCCTTATTCCAAGCATTTCCATATTATTCTGGCTTTCCCAAATACATACTATTCAAATCTGCAGCCTAAAGGCGAATTTACCGATATGAAATCGGTGAGTAATGAAGTAAAAGCCATGCTTGATCCTTCGTTCACACCGGAACCCATCCCGGAAGGAGGAAAATTTGGCGCTAAAGATATTCAGGATCTGACCTGGAAAAACCTGATGGAAGCGTATACCTGTACCGAATGTGGAAGATGTACTTCTGTTTGTCCGGCTAACATAACGGGCAAATTGCTTTCTCCGCGAAAAATTATGATGGATACCCGCGACCGTATGGAAGAAGTGGGCAAGGGAATTGAAAAGAACGGCAAAGACTTTACAGACGGCAAATCTTTGCTTGGCGATTATATCTCGCAGGAAGAGATCTGGGCATGCACAACTTGTAACGCCTGTACAGAGGCTTGTCCGGTAAACATAGACCCGCTTTCTATCATTATGGAGCTGCGTCGTTTTTCTGTAATGGAAGAATCGCAGGCGCCGGCCAGTTTAAACAACATGTTTGGCAACATAGAAAACAACGGGGCGCCATGGAAATACTCTCCCGCCGATCGTTTTAACTGGTCGGAGAACAATTAATCATTACGATAATTCAAATTTGTAAAAATATACAATGAGCGAAACTACTGAGAATAACCAAATCAATTCCTTCTCCTCTGGAGAGGGCAAGGGAGTGGCCATACCAACAATGGCACAGCTGGTTGCCAAAGGAGAAGAACCTGAAATTCTGTTTTGGGTTGGCTGTGCAGGAAGTTTTGATGAACGAGCACAGAAGATAACCCGAGATATCTGCAAAATTCTGCATCATGTGGGGATGAAATATGCCGTTTTAGGAACCGAAGAAAGCTGTACCGGCGATCCGGCGAAGCGTGCGGGAAACGAATTTTTGTTTCAGATGCAGGCCATGACCAATATTCAGATCCTGGATGGTTATAATATTAAAAAGATCGTAACCGGATGTCCTCATTGCTTTAACACCATTAAAAATGAATACCCGGGTTTGGGTGGCAATTATGATGTAATTCACCACTCACAATTGATTCAGCAATTAATTGATGAAGGAAAACTGAAAGCTGAAGGCGGAGAATCATTTAAAGGCAAGAAGATCACGTTCCACGATCCCTGTTATTTAGGCAGAGGAAACGGCGTATATGAAGCTCCGCGTAAAGCGCTGGAAATTCTGGATGCCGAGCTTGTAGAAATGAAACGCTGCAAATCGAACGGACTATGCTGCGGTGCCGGTGGTGCGCAAATGTTTAAAGAGCCCGAAAAAGGCAATAAAGACATTAACATCGAGCGCATGGAAGAAGCTCTGGAACTGAACCCGGATGTAGTTGCTTCCGGTTGTCCGTTTTGTATGACCATGCTGAGCGACGGTGTGAAGAACTTTAATAAAGAAGCCGAAGTAAAGGTTTTGGATATTGCCGAAATCACGGTTCGGGCAAACGGACTGTAAATTATTTTAACTCTTTTTTGATCTGTATGAAGTTGGATTCGATTTCGTGCAGATCATTTATTTCCAGATTCTTCAGCGGAATGTTCAAGGTCCGGCTCATTGAATCTATATCTCCTTCCGGATCATCATAGGTTTGCACGATCACATCATCATCCAGCGTTTCTAAAACTAGAGTTCCGTGTTCGGTACTCCCGAGGAAACGAAGATTATTAAATCGCGTTAAGCTGAAAGAAAAATACTCCTGCTTGCCGTTAGGAAAATATTTACGGTAGCGTAAAAAGCCATCATCTGTTATTAACAACTGCATTTTCTTTATTTTTACCACATCCTGATCGGCATCGTAATATTGATTTAATTTCAGCTGAACCGAAACTGCCAGTTCATGTACGTGCGAAAAATCTTTAAAGGAAGAGGTGAAAATCTGCAATCCCGGAAGGGAAATAAGCAGGAAAAAACAGGCTGCAACAGATTTGCGTAAAAACATAAAACAAGCGCTGATTAAGACACGTCTAAAATAATAATTTCAATAACTTTACAGCATGAATATTTCTGAACATTCAAGGGTCTGGATCTACCAGTCGGACCGGGAATTATACGCAAAAGAACAGGAACAGATACAGCAGATCCTGAATAATTTTACGGCTCAGTGGCAGGCACATGGCCATCAATTGGCGGCTCATGCCGAGATCAGATATAATCGTTTCATTATTATTTCTGTAGACGAGCAGGTTGCCGGAGCTACCGGATGTTCTATTGATAAATCTGTAAAGCTGATGCAGGGAATTGAAAAGGAATTTAGCATTAATCTTTTCGATCGTTTCCAGATTGCTTACCGCGACGAGGAAAGCATAAAAACCTGCAACAGAAGAGAATTTGAAGAAATGATTGAACGTGCAGAAATAACTGCCGACAGCATTGTATTTAATAACCTGATTGCAACGCGGGCAGAATTAAACAGCAAATGGGAAACTGCTGTTAAAGACAGCTGGCATGCTAAAGTTTTCGAATTTAATCAGGCTTAGCATTTCTTGTAAATGACACTTTCTGCCATTCTACTTTTTTTTGAGTTTATTCTAGCGCCTTTTGTTTTAACATTACTGGCTCCACAGCTCATAGCAGGTTTTTATGCCCGCCAAACCGGAAGAAAATTTTGGTTTTGGTTTTGGATCTCTTTTGTGATTCCCATCATTTCAATAATTATATTGATGTATCTGCCTGATAAAAAAGAAATGCCTGAAATACAGCAACCTTAAAGCTATCTGGCCAGAATTAAAACATAAGCCGTAAAATATTCTTATTTTGGTTATTAACCCGTTAACCCAAAAAGAATGTTTTACCAGTGGCTTCGTAAAAAATACAATTCAACAATAAACAGCATTGCGTTTTATCCGGCAATGATGGCGGCGGGATTTCTGCTCCTTTCCTATATTATGTTGCATATCGATTTCTCGGATTTTGGTAAAAATCTAAAATCGCAGTTTAGTTTTGTGACTTTAAAAGATGCAACAACTGCACGTACAATTGCAGCAACTATTGCAGGCGGCATACTTTCCTTAACGGTATTCAGTTTTTCTATGGTGATGATTTTGCTGGTGCAGGCAGCAACAAATCTGAGCAACCGAATGCTTGACACCATGATTGGAAATCGTTTTCAACAGGTTGTTCTTGGCTTTTACATCGGTACAATAGTTTACGCCTTATTTATTTTAAGTACCATACGGGATGTGGACAGCGGAATTTATATTCCGGCATTAAGTATTTATGTACTAATTACTTTAACCATTATTGACATTTTTCTGTTCATTTACTTTTTGCATTACATCACCGAATCGGTAAAATATCAAACCGTTATCAATCGTATTCACAGAAAAGCCAAAAGTTCTTTGGAGGAGCAATGCGATTCTAAACAGGTTTCAAAATCTCTTTCTACACCTTTTGGCTTCCATAAGCGGGACATTAATTTAGAAATTGCCAACTATTTCCAGGGTTTTGACAATGACAGACTTCTGGAACACTGTAGCAAGAATAATCTATTTATAGAGATACTGGTAAGTAAAGGACAATATATGCTTCAGGGCGAAAAAGTTGCTGAGGTTTATTCTGAAAAGAAACTGACTGATGAGCAATTTGATGAAATGCGGTCTTATCTGGATTTTTATACCGGTCAACCGATAAATAAGAATGCTTATTATGGATTTTACCAATTGATGGAAATTGCCGTTAAAGCATTGAGCCCGGGAATTAATGATCCGGGAACAGCTATTTTAAGTTTAAGTGCTATCGCCGATCTGTTGCACTTTCGCATTATGAATATGGAAAGAAACTCTGCTTGCGATGAAGATGGCAACGTGCGTTTACTCTGGCATCCCGAAAGGTTTAAAGAGGTATTTTCTAAAAGCGTGATTCCAATCTGGGAATACGGTAAGGATGACTTTTTAGTTCAGCGTGCCATGACCGATATTTTACATCAGCTGAAAAGCAAAAGCAATAAGCGGGAATACTCAGAGCAGATTGATGGATTATATCAAATTGCATTAAAAGCGAAAGAAGAAAATATGCTGTCGAACTAGAATTTTAGCGGAGTAACTCTTCTCATATTTCGCATAATTAAATACTGACGGCGATAAATATAAGGCGTCGGTTTTGCTGGATTCCATCTCAACGGATTTGGCAGAACAGCTACAATTAATGCCGCCTGACCTTTGGTAAGCTTTGCAGCAGGCTTATGGAAGTATTTTTGGGAAGCAGATTCGGCACCATAAATTCCATCACCCATTTCAATAACGTTTAAATAAACTTCCAGAATACGTTCTTTGCTCCATAGAATTTCTATTAAGGCTGTAAAATAAACTTCGAATCCTTTACGGATATAAGACCGCCCCGGCCATAGAAATACGTTTTTAGCGGTTTGCTGCGAGATGGTACTTCCGCCACTCTTTTTCTTTCCTGATTTATTTTTCTTGTAGGCCTTTTCAATCGCCTCGAAATCAAAACCATTATGCTCCAGGAAATTTGCATCCTCACCGGCTATAGCTGCGGTTTTTAGAGTTAAGGGCAATTCCTCAAAACTCAGCCATTTCTGGTCCATCTTCCATTCCTTATCGTCGGCCTTTTGCTCGAAACCACGAATCAGTATTAATAAAGTAACAGGAGGGTTAATAAAGCGCAAAGCAATAACCCAAAGCAGGCTGATTACAAAAAACCAAAATATGAGCCTGCCAATAAATCTGACAATGCCTGATGATTTCTTTTTAGTTTTTGTATTTCTTTTGCGGGCCATATTCTATATAACAAAAAAGTGCTTCCTGAAATTCAGAAAGCACTTTATATTTTACTTCTCTCCTTATTTTACTCCCCTCCTTCGGAGAGGATGCGTTTGCTAGTTTTGCAAATGCACCTGTCTGTCGGCGGGCAGGGGAAAGGTTTTATTCCGCTACTACTTCAAACGGAACCTGAACTTTCACTTCTTTGTGTAAATTTAAATTAGCGATGTATTCACCAACAAATTTAGGTTCAGTTTCAAACGTAATACGTCTGCGGTCAACTTCAAAGCCTTCTTTTTTCAAAGCATCAGCAATCTGGATAGTGTTTACAGATCCAAAGATCTTTCCGCTTTCTCCAGCTTTAGCGCCAATAGACAATTTAACACCTTCTAAACGAGTTGCGATAGCATCTGCGTCTTTCTTGATTTTATCTTGTTTAAAAGCTGCCTGCTTTAAATTTTCTGCTAATACTTTCTTTGCAGAGACAGTAGCCATGCTTGCAAAACCTTGTGGGATAAGGTAATTACGACCATAACCCGGTTTTACTGTAACTACATCATCTTTCTCTCCGAGATTTTTGATGTCTTGTTTTAAAATTAGTTCCATTTCGCTTATCTCCCTCTTATTTTAATGAATCAGTAACATAAGGTAATAAACCGATTTGACGGGAACGCTTGATAGCCTGAGCTACTTTGCGTTGAAACTTTAATGAAGTTCCGGTTAAACGACGAGGCAAAACCTTACCCTGATCATTAACAAACTTTAATAAAAAGCTAGCGTCTTTGTAATCGATAAATTTGATTCCGTTTTTCTTAAAACGGCAATATTTTTTACGGGTATCGTCCACTTTGGGAGCGGTAACGTATTGAATTTGATCTTTTGCCATTACTTTGCTGCTCCTTCTGTTTTAGTTTCTTTCTTTTTGTTGAAAGCACCGCTTCTCTTTTTCTCGCTGTAAGCCACTGCGTGCTTATCTAAAGAAATAGTTAAAAAGCGCATCACACGCTCATCACGTCTGTATTCAACTTCAAGTTTGTTAATAAACTCACCCGGAGCCTTAAATGTAGTTAGGTGATAGAACCCTGTTGTTTTCTTTTCAATAGGGTACGCTAATTTTCTCAAACCCCAATTATCTTCATCGATAATTTCGGCTCCGTTATCTGTCATAAGCTTGCTGTATTTGGCAATTGCCTCTTTAGCAGCCTCGTCTGATAACAATGGGGTTAGAATGATCACTGTTTCGTACTGTTGCATTGTTGCTGTTTAATTGTTTTATCCGCTATTATTGCGGGTTGCAAAAATAGG
>JBBRCI010000103.1:0-8669 GCA_038204935.1 Sphingobacteriales bacterium
CACAAATAAATTTCGGATGTCTGAGAAAACACCTGTATAAGTTGATGGATTTGATCTCGGCGTTCTGCCAATCGGACTTTGATCAATCTCAATTACTGTATCTATATGCTCCAGCCCTTCAATTTTTTTGTAAGGCATGGGCTTTTTCTTCGCTCTGAAAAAGTGATGATTTAAGATCGGATAAAGCGTTTCAGCAATTAAAGTGGATTTTCCGCTCCCGGAAACACCGCTCACACAAATGAATTTCCCGAGAGGAAATTCTACCGAAACATTCTTCAGATTATTTCCCGTGGCGTTTTTAATGATCAGAGATTTCCCATTTCCCTCTCTCCGTTTCTCCGGAATGGCAATTTCCTTTTTCCCTTTCAGGTAATCGTTCGTCAACGTATCCGCATTCGAGAATTGCTTCGGAGTACCTTCGCCTACAACTTCACCTCCATGAACTCCGGCTGCCGGTCCCATGTCAATTACATGATCGGCTTCCATAATCATGTCTTTATCGTGCTCAACAACCAAAACGGTATTTCCGATATCACGCAGGTTTTTCAAAGCAGAAATTAACCTTGCATTATCACGCTGATGCAGGCCGATGCTGGGCTCATCTAAAATATACAACACATTTACCAGTTGAGAACCTATTTGTGTTGCCAAGCGTATCCGCTGTGCTTCTCCGCCGGAAAGGGTTCTTGCGGTACGATCCAATGTTAAATAATTCAATCCCACATCCAGCAAAAAGCCAATACGGGAACGAATTTCTTTTAAAATTTCTTTAGCGATTGTGTTCTGACGCTCAGTAAGCTTTGTTTCAATATCATCAAACCAAAGAGAAAGATTTGAAATATCCATTGTTGCAAGTTCAAAGATGTTCTTCTCGCCAACTTTGATATGCAATGATTCTTTCTTTAAACGTGCGCCATGGCAAACAGGACATGTTTTTAGCACTCTGAAATTATCCAAATCTTCACCAACCGAATCGCCGCGTTTTTCACTTTGCTCTTCAAGCATTTTAATAATGCCATCAAAAGAGATCTGGTAATTCTGCACGTTCCACTTATTGTACTCTACCGGAACGGTTATAATATCGTTTGAACCGTTCAATATGATCTCCTGAATATCTGCAGGAATCTTTTCAATCGGCGCCGACATAGAAAAATTATATTTTTTAGAAAGTGCTTTCAAAATCTGGAAAACCCAGGTTTCGCGATATTCTCCCAAAGGAGCTAAACCTCCCTGAATAATACTCAGTTTAGGATTTGGAATTACAGCATTTTGATCTACTTCAAAAATATAACCTAATCCGCTGCAGCGCTGACACGCACCGTATGGCGAGTTGAAAGAAAAAGTATTTGGTTGCGGCTCATCATACGAGATCCCGGAAACGGGATCCATTAAAAACTTGCTGTAGAAAAATTCATTATTTTCCTTATTGGTGATCTTCATGATCCCTTTGGAAACTTTCATGGCCGATTGAATAGAATCGTAAAGACGTTTTTTATCATTCTGGCTAACCAGCAAACGATCTATTACCATTTCAATATCGTGGATTTTATAACGGTCCAATTGCATTTTTGGCGTCAGATCCATAATCTCGCCATCAACCCTAACTTTTAAAAATCCCTGTTTTCTGATCTGTTCAAAAAGTTCTCGGTAATGTCCTTTGCGGCCTTTAACAACGGGCGCCAAAATATTGACAGGTTGTTCATCAAATTTTTCTAAAATGTTTTTGATGATCTGATCTTCAGACATCCGCTCCATTTTTTCGCCGGTAACATAAGAATAGGCATCGCCGATACGGGCAAATAGCAAACGCATAAAATCATAAATCTCCGTAATGGTACCAACCGTTGAGCGTGGATTCTTGCTGGTTGTTTTCTGCTCAATGGCAATTACAGGACTCAATCCCGAAATTTTATCCACATCCGGACGTTCAATTCCGCCTAAAAACTGGCGTGAATAAGCGCTGAATGTTTCCATATAGCGGCGCTGGCCTTCGGCGTAAATTGTATCAAAAGCGAGAGATGATTTTCCGCTTCCGCTGAGACCAGTAATGACAACCAGTTTATTGCGTGGAAAAGAAACGTCTATATTTTTAAGATTATGGACCCGGGCTCCTAAAACTTCAACTTCACTTTGCTCCCCGAGGTCGGTATTTGAAATACTCATAGATAGATTAACAGTTCTGAAAAATTTAGTAAAGATGCGATTTTTTAAGCAAGCTTTATGTTAAGGAACAGTCAGAATGAGGCAATTCTTAAACAAAAAAAGGCCGGAGAATTCTCCAGCCTTTCAAGGTATTTTTGTTTGAAATTAATTCTGCATTGCCTGTAGTGCCATCATATTATGGATCTTCACTTCAGGTTTAAAATCAGTGGTTTTTTCTTCTGCCTTTTCCTGTTTCATGGCCAGTTTACGACTCGTTTTACCATTGTACCCGTAACGTTTCGGATTTTCAATGATCTCTTTCATCGAAATCAGCTTATAAACATAAATAGAAGTCTCACGGTTCAATTGCAATCTAAAATAATCATCCTTATTCTGGCGTGCCATCTGGCGTTTTAAATTTCCTTCGCCAATATTATAAGCTGCGGCAGCAAGTGTCCAGCTATTAAATATTTTGTGAAGCGACTTGATGTATTTGCAAGCGGCAATAGTAGATTTTACAACCATTTGTCGCTCATCAACCTCAGAATTCACTTTTAAACCGAAATCGCGTGCGGTTTGCGGCATAAACTGCCAGTAACCGGATGCGCCTTTAGGCGAAGTACCACTTTTTAGTCCGCTTTCAACAAGCGGCATATATTTAAAGTCTGATGGAATACCATAGTATTTTAAAATTGGCTCCATTACCGGAAACCATTTGGCCGCTTTAACATGAAGTTTATTGGTTTGCAATTTTTTATAACTGTGCAAAGCCAGCATTTTCTTCATTTTGCTTTCAACTTTTGGAATTTCTACAGGTAGTTCTTCATTTGCGAAACTTAAAGTCTCTAAATAGTTTTCTTTTTCAACTACCTTCTCGGGATGCTTTTGATTAAACTTAATTAATTGCATCGGATTGAGTCTGGTACTAAAAATAAACATTTTAGCAGATAGTAAAACCACCAGCATCAAGCAGCATGTAATCAGATGTTTTTTTAACATTTATTCCTCTCTTTTTTAAGTATAAATTAAAAAGTTGACAAAAGTACGAAATATTAGCCTAATTATCAAATAGTTAGCAAAAACAGACTTTAAACAAGTGTAAGGCAAACTTCTACCACCCTAGTACTCGGTTTGATAAAAACAATAGCCTGACGCCTTTATCCGTTAATTTTAATTAGATTTGTAGCCGCTCTTTTGAGCGATTAAAAGTGTATCATGCCATTCAAAAAAGACAGGAACAGTCGCGACGACAAATCCAACAATTACAATAAATCTGCTCGTTCTGAGCAGGGATCATCCCAAAATAACCGTAGCAATTCTGATAGACCCGAAGGCTCTAACAGCGGAAAAAAGAAATTGTTTGGAAGCGACAGTAAGCGTCCTTTCAAATCAGATTCTGATAAACCCGGTTACAAAGGTGATAACAGATCTTCTTCCCGCTCAGCATTTGATGGAGACAGATCTGAAAAGAAACCTTATAACAGCGATAAATCATTCGGCGACAAGCCATATAATAAAGACAGATCTTTTGGATCTGATGATAAAAGATCTGATAGAAAACCATTTGGAGATAAAAAACCTTATGGAAGCCGTCCATCAGAAGGAGATAGAAAACCTTATGGCGACAGGCCACAGGGTGAAAGAAAGTCATTTGGAAGCAGATCTAACGATGGCGAAAGAAAGCCATTTGGAAATCGTTCAAATTTTGATGACAATAAAGGAGAAAGAAAATCATTCGGCGACAAGCCACAAGGAGAAAGAAAACCTTATGGGACACGTTCCACCGGAGATTCTGACAGAAAACCTTATGGGACCCGCTCTAGTGATGGGGAAAGAAAACCTTATTCAGACAGAAATTCCGGCGAAAGAAAACCTTACGACCGCAGACCCTCTGAGGGGAATGATAAAGGTGAAAGAAAGCCTTTTTCAGATAGAAGTTCAGGCGAAAGAAAACCATTTGGAAAATCAGACAGGTCTTCAGACCAAGGTGGAGCACCAAAAAGATTTAATGATAAACCATTTAAGTCACGCTCGGGTTATGATGATTCAAAGTCATTTGATGATTCAAAATTTAAAAAGGACGATCGCAAATGGAGCTCTGAAGAACGCCTGAGATCGAACAACAGAAGTAAAAAACCAGCTCCTGATAAAGAAGATGATGGCCTAATCCGTCTGAACCGCTATATAGCAAATGCCGGAATTTGTTCCCGTCGTAAAGCCGATGATCTAATCTCTGCGGGTGTAGTTTCTGTAAACGGAGAGGCTGTTACCGAATTAGGTTTTAAAGTAGATCCTTATAAAGATACTGTACGCTACAACGGTGAAGCACTGAAACGCGAAAAAATGGTGTACGTTCTGTTGAACAAACCGAAAGATTATATTACCACCACAGACGATCCGCAGGAGCGTAAAACCGTTATGAGCCTGGTTGAAAAATCATCGAAGGAGCGCATTTACCCTGTTGGAAGACTTGACAGAAATACGACCGGTTTGCTTTTGATGACCAATGATGGTGATTTGGCCGAGAAACTTTCTCACCCAAGAAATAACGTGACCAAAATATACCAGGTAGAATTGAATAAAAATTTATCGCAGGGCGATTTAAATAAAATCGGTTTCGGTCTGGAACTTGAAGATGGTTTGATAAAACCGGATCACGTGAGTTATGTAACCGGCGGAAGTAAAAACGAAATCGGAATTCAAATTCATAGTGGTAAAAACAGAATTGTACGACGCATATTTGAAAGTTTAGGATATGAAGTTGTAAAACTGGACCGTGTAGTATATTCTCAATTAACTAAAAAAGATCTTCCCCGCGGACGCTGGAGATATCTGGAAGAAAAAGAAGTAATCATGCTGAAGCATCTGATCAAATCATAAATTATAATCAGAACCCTCCTGAAATTTACAGGAGGTTTTTTTATGCCTTTTATTTTAGTGCCGATAAATCCTATCTTGTGTTTATGAAATACATACTAACCATCTTTTTCATCTTTATTTTGCTTCCGGGAATTATGCAGGCTCAGGTTTACAAGAAAAAAAATCAGCATAATCTGTTCATTGGAACTTATACCAATTCGGGAAAGAGTGAAGGAATATATGTTTACAGTTTTGATGAAAATACCGGGAAAGCAAAATTCCGGTCGGTTGAAAAAGGCGTTGAAAATCCATCCTACTTATGCATTTCACAAAATCAAAAGTTTGTATATGCCGTAAATGAATTAAATGGTGATAAAATCCCGGGAGTAAGCGCATTTCGGTTTAATGCCCAAACCGGCGATCTGGATTTTATTAACAAAGTAAATTCTATGGGAGCAGATCCTTGCTATATATCAACAGATACAGAAGGGAAGCATGTTTTTGTGGCTAATTATTCCGGCGGAAATCTTTCGGTTTTCAATATCCTTCCGGATGGATCTTTAAGCAAAGTGGCACAAACCATTCAGTTTAATGGAAGCAGTATAAATAAAAACCGCCAGGAGAAATCGCATTTACATTCTGTTGTTCTGTCTCCAGATGAAAAGCAATTATTTGCTGCAGATTTGGGTGCCGATAAACTTTATTCTTTTAACATCGATGAAAATGCGCAGAAAGAAATATTAAAACCTACTATACAAAGAGCAGTGCAAACTACTGCAGGTAGCGGACCAAGGCATTTTGTGTTTCATCCCAACAATAAAAATGCGTACCTAATTAATGAATTAACCGCAGATATTGCTGTTTTTAGTTATCACGATAGTCAATTAACGGAAATACAAAAGCTAAGTATGCTTCCCGCAGATGAGAAAAGGAATGTTGGCGCAGCAGATATTCATATTTCGCCGGATGGCAAATTTCTATATGCCAGCAACCGTGGAGAAATTAATGATCTGAGTATTTATTCAATTGCGAAAGATGGCAAACTAAGGTTTTTGGCACATCAATCATCAAAAGGAAAAACACCGAGAAACTTTGTGATAACTCCAAAAGGAAAATATTTGTTAGTTGCCAACCAGAACAGTGACGAAATAGTGGTTTTTAAACGAAATAAAAAGACCGGTTTACTCTCGGAAACTGAAGAACGTATTAAAGTTGGTGCGCCGGTTTGTTTAAAATTCGCGGGAGCAAAATAAAATCAAAAATCAACTCTTTTTAAAGAACTGATTTTTGATTTTTTTCAAATGTTTTATCTAAAACTTCGCGGTAATAATCTTCATAAATAGGAAGGATTAAGCTCAGATCAAACTCTTTAGCTCTGCTTAATGCATTCTCTTTGAATTTATTTAAGGTTTCATCGTCTTTCAAGATGTAAATTGCATGTTCCGCCATTTTTTCAATATCTCCGATATTGTCCATGAAACCTGTTACCCCATTAATATTCAATTCAGGCAATCCACCGGTGTTTGATGTGATTACCGGAACTTTGCAAGCCATGGCTTCTAACGCTGCCAAACCAAAACTTTCTGATTCGGAAGGCATAACGAAAAGATCAGAAACGGACAGAATCTCTTCCACCGCATCCTGCTTTCCTAAAAAGCGAACATTCTCATTAATATTTAACTCGCGGCAAAGCTGCTCACAATACACACGGTCCGGACCATCGCCTACCATTAATAGTTTAGAAGGAATTTCTTTTAAAATCTGTTCAAAAATCTTAACTACATCTTTTGTTCTCTTTACTTTCCGGAAGTTGGAGGTATGTACAATGATGCGTTCATCGTTTGGTGCAATTGCTTTTTTAAAGTGGTCTTTCGGTTTTAACGTAAAGCGTTGCAGATCAATAAAATTTGGAATAACCCGTATTTCATTTAAAATATCAAAGTGCTTGTAAGTATCTTCTTTTAGATTCTGAGAAACCGCGGTTACACCGTCCGACTGATTGATGGAGAAAGTTACAACCGGCTTGTAAGTTGGATCTTTTCCAACAAGGGTAATATCCGTACCATGCAAAGTAGTTACAACCGGAATATGGATGTTAAATGTTGCCAGAATCTGCTTGGCCATGTATGCAGCCGAAGCATGCGGAATTGCATAATGAACATGCAGAATATCAAGCTTTTCAAATCTTACAACATCTACTAACTTGCTTGCCAGCGCCAGTTCATACGGAGCATAATCAAAAAGCGGGTATTGTGAAACAGAAACTTCGTGATAAAATAAATTCTCAGAGAAAAAATCAAGCCTTGCCGGCTGACTATATGTTATAAAATGAACCTGATGACCGTTATCAGCCAGAGCTTTACCTAATTCTGTTGCTACAACACCGCTACCACCAAATGTAGGGTAACATACAATACCTATTTTCATTCTTTATTTTAATTTATCCGCAGTTTAAATTAAATCAGGGAATTTATAACCTTATACAATCTAATACAGGAATTGATTTGGCAATGGAATTATTTTCAGGCCAAAAAATATTTCAGATTGATTTTATAACCAATCTGAAATATCTAACCATCAATCAAAATAAAGGTATTGGCAAGAATTAAATGTTTGGGAAATGTAACAATACATCGTCAACAGCAAAGAAAACTATTGAATGTCTGTTTTTTCATTCTCCATTTCGTCAGCCTTAGTTTTCAGATCTTCAACTTCAGGGGCTAATCTTTTGATTTTCCGTTGCAAATCTGCGATTTCATTGGTTGATTTATCCAGATCGTCGTTCAAATTACGAGCTTTCTTGGCATCTTTTGCCGCTTGTTTAGCAGCATTATCTGCTTTACGCGATAAAGTCTGATCCCCAGGATTTCTGCTCAGTCGGTTCGAAAGATCTTTTGCATCATCTGCGGAAGCCGATGCTCTTTTATTGATGTCATCTACATCGGAAATTAATTTTGTATTGTGAAGAATCTCTTTCTCAAGATCAAGCTTCAATTCATTCAGCTCTGTAGATTTTTTCAACAGTTCCTTGCGAACTTCAAGTCTATCAATCGTTGGATTTGTAACTTTCTTTGCGCAGGCAGAAATGAAAATTGTAATTAATAAGAGTGTGGCGTATTTTAGTATGTTTTTCATAAGTAGGTTTTTGTTTAAAGTACCAAAAATAAAGGATAAAACCATTATTTACCTGTCATAGAACTGTTTAAAATTGATTGATATACAACATCCTGTATCCGGCTGCGGATATTTAACTTATATAGCTGATCACTCACCTCTGGATTTACGCGGTTCGATAAAAAAATGTACACCAGATTGTATCTTGGATCTACCCAAACACATGTACCTGTATATCCGGTATGCCCAAAAGTTTCCGGCGATGCCAGCTTAGATGGATATTCTTTTTTCACTTCCGGATCCCATCGATCAAAACCTAAACCACGCCGACTTACATTGGACTGCCTTGCGGTGAACATCTCTACAGTTTCCTTTTTGAAATATCTTTTGCCGCCATATGTTCCTTTGTCCAGAAGCATTTGATACAAAATGGCCAGATCATTTGCAGATGCAAATAAACCAGCATGACCAGCAACTCCGCCAGCCATTGCCGCACCCTGATCATGTACATATCCTTCAAGCAAAGTCTTCCTAAAAAGCTGATCATTTTCTGT
>JBBRCI010000104.1:0-8447 GCA_038204935.1 Sphingobacteriales bacterium
TTTACGGGTGACTTTTAAGGATTACCAAATTTTTGTTCCCAAAACTTTAGAAGGCAAAGAAGTTATTTTGGACGGATTTGCTTATACTGACACAGTTTCTGTGGATGATCAGAAACATTTTGCTTTAGATGAGGGTAAAAACCCGGCACAGATAGCAAGTATTAAAGATCCTAAAACGGAGCTGGCTTATGAAGCTCGCGGCGTGGTCGTATTAAACTAAGTCAAAAATATAGTTTAAAAGCTCCCGGAATAATTTCCGAGAGCTTTTTTTATTTACTCAAGTACATAGATTTCTCTTTGTACAAATGTCTGAAATAGGGATCTTCTAAAGTTTTAATAAATCGGATCGCTTCACCGGTCGATTTCATTTCTGGTCCCAGTTGCTTTTCAACTTCCGGAAATTTATCGAAAGAGAACACAGGCTCCTTAATAGCATAACCTTCCAGCTTTCTTTCGATAGTAAAATCTTTTAACTTGTTTGCCCCCAGCATAATTTTGGTTGCAATATTTATATAAGGCACATCATATGCTTTCGCGATAAAAGGTACTGTACGTGAAGCTCTTGGATTTGCTTCTATCACATAAACCAAATCATCCTTAATGGCAAACTGGATGTTTAACAATCCGCGAACATTTAGTGCATGTGCAATCCGTTTGCTGTACTCTTCCATTTTTTCAATAACTGCAGGAGAAAGATTGAAAGGAGGTAAAACAGCATAAGAATCTCCCGAATGTATTCCCGCAGGTTCTATATGTTCCATCAAGCCTATAATATGTACATCGTCGCCATCGCAAATAGAATCAGATTCTGCTTCTTCCGCACGATCCAGAAAATGATCAATCAGAACACGGTTTCCCGGAAGATTCTTCAGCAAATTAACAACAGCTTTTTCCAGATCTTCATCGTTGATTACAATGCTCATTCCCTGGCCGCCTAAAACATAACTCGGGCGAACCAGCACCGGATAACCAACTTCCTGCGCTACTTCCAGGGCTTCTTCAGCACTTTCTGCAACACCATATTTTGGATAAGGAATATTCATGTCTTTTAACAGGTCAGAAAAGCGACCGCGATCTTCGGCAATATCCATGTTGTCGAAACTTGTTCCGATAACTTTAATTCCATTTTCATGAAGCTTTTCGGCCATCTTCAATGCAGTCTGTCCGCCAAGCTGAACAATTACACCTTCAGGTTTTTCCAGATCAATTATCTCACGAACGTGTTCCCAGAAAACCGGCTCGAAATATAATTTATCGGCCATGTTAAAATCTGTAGAAACAGTTTCAGGATTACAATTGATCATGATAGATTCATAACCTGCTTCTTTAGCAGCTAAAAGTCCGTGAACACAAGAGTAATCAAATTCAATTCCCTGTCCGATCCGGTTTGGACCAGATCCAAGGACGATTATTTTTTTCTTATCGCTGACAATTGATTCATTTTCTTCCTCAAAAGTTGAGTAGAAATAAGGTGTTTGTGCAGGGAATTCTGCCGCACAGGTATCAACCATTTTATAAACCCGTTTGATGCCAATTTCCTTACGGCGATTATAAACATCATCTTCCGTAACCTGACCGAGCAAATAAGCAATTTGACCGTCAGAATAACCTTTTTGTTTAAGTGTTAGGAAGAAATCTTTGGGAATATTATTTAGGGAATATCTTTTAAGTTCTATTTCTAACTGAACCAGTTCCTGTATCTGCATCAAAAACCATTTGTCGATATTGGTTATTTTACGGATAGATTCCAACGGAACTCCCAGACTCATGGCATCTTTGATCAGGAATAATCGGTCCCAGCTCGGGTGTTCTAAACCGTCTAAAATTTCATCCAGATGGCGGGCGTGTTTTCCATCGGCACCCAAACCTAAACGGTTTGTTTCTAAACTCTGACAAGCTTTTTGCAACGCCTCTATAAACGTTCGGCCAATGGCCATTACCTCGCCCACAGATTTCATTTGTAAGCCAAGTTCTGTATTTGCTCCTTTAAACTTGTCGAAATTCCATCTTGGAATTTTAACAATTACATAATCCAAAGTAGGTTCAAAGTATGCGGAAGTAGTTTTAGTTATTTGATTTTCAATCTCATCCAGATTGTAGCCAATTGCCAGTTTTGCAGCAATTTTAGCAATCGGATATCCGGTAGCTTTGGAAGCAAGAGCCGAAGAGCGTGAAACCCGTGGGTTAATTTCAATAGCAATAATGTCTTCCGTAGCCGGATCAACAGAGAATTGAACGTTACAGCCACCTGCAAAATTACCTATCGCACGCATCATGCGGATTGCCTGGTTACGCATATCCTGGTAACAGCGATCGCTTAAAGTCATCGCGGGAGCAACCGTAATTGAGTCTCCGGTATGAATTCCCATTGGATCAAAATTCTCGATTGAACAGATAATAATTACGTTGTCTTTGCTGTCGCGAAGTAATTCCAATTCGAATTCTTTCCAGCCGATAACCGCTTTTTCTACTAAAACTTCGTGAGTTGGCGAAGCCTGTAAACCGCGGCTCAAAGCATGATCAAAATCTTCTTTCTTATGAACAATTCCACCCCCGGAACCACCCAAAGTATATGAGGGACGGATAACCAATGGGAAACCAATTTCCTGTGCGGCTTCTTTACCTTCCAGAAATGAATTTGCAATTTTCGATTTTGCAACGCCAATGCCGATGTCTACCATTAACTGGCGGAACTCTTCCCGATTTTCGGTTTTTTCAATAGCGGCTATATCCACACCCACTATTCTGACGCCATATTTTTCCCAGATACCGCGTTCTTCAGCTTCTTTACAAAGATTAAGTGCAGTTTGTCCGCCCATGGTGGGCAGAACAGCATCAATTTTTTGTTCCTGTAAAATCTGCTCCAGACTTTCGCAGGTTAGAGGCAGCAAAAAGACGTGATCACCAATAAGTTTATCCGTCATGATGGTTGCCGGATTAGAGTTGATAATGGAAACGCTGATGCCTTCGTCTTTTAGAGAAAGTGCGGCTTGTGAGCCTGCATAATCAAATTCGCAGGCTTGACCAATAATAATTGGGCCTGAACCAATAATCAGTACGGAGTGGATGGAGGTGTCTCTGGGCATCTTTAATTCAAAATTATATTCAAAAAAGAATGTTTTGACAAAAAGATACGGACGATCTGTTTTAAGATTTCCGACCTCTCTGTCGGGATGCAAAGATAGATTTTTTGAAGAGTTTTTGAGGAGAAAATTATATTTTAAAATTTTAGCGTGAAAGAAAGTAAGAAGGGAATTATGCTTATTTAAAAGCTTAGCCACTCTAGAGTCCTACAGAGTTAAATTAAGTTTTAACAAAAGTAATAAATCACTTTTGTTAAGGCAACAAATAGCAATAAATAACCCAGTAATGCAGTTGCAATGACCAATATAAGTTGAAGATTATAGACCATAGCCATAGTTTGACTGCGAAATTTGCCTTCAAAAAAGAGGGACAGCAACGCCATGAAATATCCTGCAGCAAAAATTATAAAAAAGAAATTGGTTATTGAATCTGCATTTTTTAGAGGGAGTAATTTTAGGATAAAAAGAATATAAATAACAATTATATAAATCACGCCCGTTATTAGCGCAATTGCCTGTTTTCTCATGCTAAGAATATTTGCATTTACTATCCAAGACAGAAAAACAGATGATATGCTAATCAAAGGCCACACTGCGAATATTGAATCCAGATGTTTTTGATCCCAGTTATTATAGCTTGAAATGAAACCCCATAAAATAGAAATAATAATGGGACAATAAACAAATATTGTGATTGATTTTGGAGTAATAGAAATAGCTTTCATGTTAATTACAATATTTGTACATCGGATTTTTAATTTCTCATTATGGCTCAGTGAAGATAAACGTTATTCCGCCCGGACTTTTTGACATATATAAAAAAATCCCAGCGAACCGGGATTGTACTTACAAATTTAAAGCAAGGTTAACTATCAAAAATATATATCTATTAATTTTGTTCTGATCCTTCTTTACTCCTGTTTTCCTGAATTTCTTCTTTTGATATATAAGGAAGTGTAAATCGTTTTGGAGTCAGGTAAAGTTCATGCCACTCCCAAAAACGCCAGGGTTTTAAAGTAAAAGTTCTATAAAGAGTTTTATCCTTTATATTATGATGGTTTTTAAGATAAATTTTATAAACCCTTATACATCCTTTATAGGAACTTCCTTTGCCTTTCCATTCGCTGCATCTAAAATCTCCGTTATAATTTCTATAAGTATAGTTTTCTTTAAAAAAATACGTAAACCACATGATTGGTGGAAGATTTATAACCACTACAGAAATAAGTACAATGATAAATATTTTTTTAGCTTTCATACTTCAAAATTAATTACATTCACCCTTACTAATTGGGGTGAATCCTCCATTGCTATTTATATTCGAATTACCGCTAGAATTAGCTCTTATATTTGCCCCCAAATTAGCTGGGCATGCTTGCAAAGGTGAGATATTAGTAATATTAGTTATTGAATAAGGACTAGGTAAAGAAAGCCCGCCCACAATTGTTGCATTGTAGACGTAGGAAGCGCAATTAAAACTAACCAAATCATAGTAAGGGGGAGGCAAACTTATGTAGAACATCATATTTTCAAAACTTGTCTCGGATATATTTGAATATGAAATGCTCACATTATAATCCATCAGACCGCCATTATTGTGAATCTCACCCTGTCCGCCGAATAAACCCGAAGGGTAAAAACCTATAACTTGGGTTGTTGACTTTCCATCATTGCCAGTCTTAGTTAGACCTATCGCAACATGGCCAACCCAGTTTGTGCTTATATTTGATGTTGTGCCGGGCAAGGGTTCCTGAACGTAAACAGTTGCACTGTAAGTTGCTCCAGCAGATGGAATATTTTTAAAACAATCCATCATTTTTTTAGCATCAACTGCTTCATCGCTTTGCCCTTGAAATTCCGGAGCATATATATATCCGCCCGTACCATTATAGGAAGATGGGTAAGCTGTGTCTTCAAATTGATAAGCGAGACTTTCATCATAAGGTATATAAATATTGGTAAATGGTAATTCTGTTTTATTAAGTAACCAGCCTAAATTAATCCATATAAATGAGTTGTAGATTGGAGTTGAAGTTATTACTATTTCCTCCAAAAGAATTGGATCAGAAATTTTAATAGATGGAAGGCTTTTGTATTTTCGATTTATTATTTTCCCTTTCTTAACATCAATTTCACTTATAATTTCATTTTTTAAATTTTTTACTGTCAGGGAACCGGTATTTTTTATAAAAGATGAAATTGATTTAAATTCATAAGATATCATTTTATATCCTAATATTGAATTGTACGATATTATGATATTTTGCTTCGGATTATCTTTAAGTTGTGCCTTAATTATATAGTTTTCTGAGTTTATAGTATCAACTTTCCCTGATCCCCAATTAATATCATTTACTTTAAATGAGGATTGGGAGGATAACCAATCTTTCGCATCAGAAATAGCCATATTATTATTTGTTATAACAAGCTTCTCCTCTTTTTTGCAAGAAACTGTTAACAAAAAAATAATGATAGGTAGATAAGTATTCTTTTTTCCATATAATTTGTTTTACATTTTTATCAAATGTATTCAGCAATCCTATTTTTTCTTTTGACATATATCAAAAAATCATTTCTGAGCCCTTACCCGGCTAAGGGTTTCCTGAGAAATACCTAAATGAGTGGCAATTTGCCCTAAAGATGCTTTTTGTAAAATTTCCGGATAGGTATTGATTAGAATTTCATAACGTTCGCGGGCAGTATTCTGTCGTAAGGCGATAGCTCTTTCTTCGCTTCGGATATAATAGATTTCAGTTAATACTCTTCCGGCAACATTCATTTCAGGAAATATTTGATAAGCGTATTGCAAATCTTCATAACTTAAGGAGAGCAAGCTGCAATCTTCAAGTGCCTGTATATTTTCTGAACTCGGCCTTTGCGTAAAAAAGCTGTTTACTGAAATTATTACATCATTTTTACCCATAAACCACGATGTAACTTCTTTATCATCTTTCCAATAAAAAGCCCGTAGAAATCCTTCGCCCACAAAATAAAGATTACGACAAATTGCAGCTTCCTTTAACAAAAACTCATTTTTAAGAATATGAACAGTTTTAGTTTTATCAGTTAGGTATTGGATCAAATTTTCGTTTAACGGCGTGATTTTTTGAAGAGTATATAAAAGGTTTTGAAGCATTCACAATTTTACTATAAACTTTTACACATTTTCCAATGATTGTAACTATTAATTAATCAAATTGATGGAACGGCTTTTGTATATCATCAATAAATAAGAGTAAAAACATGAAAAAAATCCTGATAGGCTTTATAGCCATAGCAAGTTTAGCAACAGGTTGTGCAACTGTACAATCATTAGTTCGATCAACATTTCCATATACTGCCACGCTGATTATCCCGGCTTCAGGCAGAACAAACACCACTTTATCGGCTACAAGTTCGGCAAATAGTTTTGATCAGATCTTTACCGGTCAGGGAACAAATACTTCTTCTGTAAAGGAGATTAGAATTGCTTCTGCTAAAATAGAGTCAAGTAATCCAAGTAATCAGAACCTTGGCGTGATTAAATCCGTAAAGCTATATCTGTCCAGAGGAGATGGATCTGGTGAAATTATGGTAGCCAGCCGTACTGATATTACTCCAACAACAGGTAGTAGCCTGGTTTTGGATATTGATAACTCGAGATTTTTAGATGACTATATTAAAGGTTCTACTGTAAAAATCAGAATGGAATATATTTTAAGAGATGCGTTAAATGTGGATGCAAGTGTTAAAGCAAGTTTAGGTTTTAGCGTAGCTCCGGTTAAGTAGAAAGAAATTATTTAATAATAAATGTTTGGTTAATATGATCCTCCCGCTGTGAAGCAGGAGGATTTTTTGCTTTATAAATTTTACATCGAAGCCATTTTTTATCAGCTTTTATGTTGTTATGTTTGATTAAAATCTGAACTGATGAACATAAAACTCTTTTCTGCAAAACTTTTTACCGCGGCGTTTGCGCTTTCACAAATAATTTCAGCTTGCAATACAGAAAAAAAATCTGATGCTAAAAATGATGTGGTATTCCAAAATATGGATACAACCGTTTCACCGGGGGATGATTTTTTCCAATATGCGAACGGTGGCTGGATCAAAAAGAATCCTATTCCGGCTGCTTACTCTGCATGGGGAATTGGAAATCAGGTTCAGGAAGAAATCAGAACCAGATTGAAGAAAATTAATGAAGATGCATTAAAAGAAAATGCGGCGAAAGGAACCAACTCTCAAAAAATAGGTGATTTCTACTATAGCGGAATGGATTCTGCAAGTATTGAAAAAGCCGGAATTCAGTCTTTATCATCCGAAATCAAATTAATTGAGAATATAAAAAGTGTAGATGATATTTTAACTGAAATAGCTCATTTACAAACAATTGGTGCTGAAGCGCTGATTTCTCCGGCTGTTTATCAGGATGAGAAGAAAAGTGATGTAATGGCTTTCCATCTTTCGCAGGGCGGAATTGGTTTGCCCAACCGCGATTATTATTTTAATACTGATAAAAAAACAGCGGATATCCGTAATGACTATGCACAAAAGCATTTGCCTGCTATGTTGAAATTATCAGGATTAAATGAGCAGGAAGCTGGTAAAGCCGCTGCGGCAGTTTTTAAAATCGAAAAAGATCTTGCATCTAAATCGCGTAAGCTCGAAGATTTAAGAGATCCGTACGCCAATTATAATAAAATGGCTGTGGCCGATTTAAACAAACTAACTCCGTCTATAAATTGGAATGATTTGTTCGGCAAAATGAAAATTAAAAACGTCGATTCGGTAATTGTTGGTCAGCCGGAATTTTATAAACAAGTCAGCCAGATTTTAAAAACATATCCAATTGAAGATTGGAAAGCCTACCTGCGCTGGAATCTGATCAGCAATTTTGCACCTTATCTGAATAAAGAAATCGTCGATGAGAATTTCAGGTTTTACGGAACAGTAATTTCCGGAAGAACAGAACAGCTTCCGCGATGGAAGCGTGTTTTAGATGCCGAAAACAATTTGATGGGAGAAGTTTTAGGGCAGCTATTCGTCAAGGAATATTTCCCGGAAAAAACTAAAGAAAGATATAGCAAACTGGTTGAAGCTATTCGCGATACATATCGTGAAAGAATAAAAAAATTAGAATGGATGAGTCAGCCAACTAAAGAAAAAGCGCTGAACAAACTGAATAAAATTACTCCAAAAGTAGGTTTCCCTGATAAATGGAAAGATTTTTCGTCGCTTGAAATCGATCGCGGACCGTATGTGCAAAATGTAATTCGTGGTAACGAGTGGTGGTATAATTATCAGATCAATAAATTGGGTAAACCAGTAGATCGCACCGAATGGGATATGACTCCGCAAACTTATAACGCCTATTACAATCCATCT
>JBBRCI010000105.1:0-8194 GCA_038204935.1 Sphingobacteriales bacterium
GCAAGCGTTGCTACGCCTACATTAATTACTGTGGCGGTACGGATACCCGCAAGTAAAACGGGCATTGCCAAAGGGAGTTGTACTTTAAGTAAAATTTGTAAATTACTCATTCCCATTCCTTTGGCAGCGTCAACTATAGTACTGCTTACTTCATTTATTCCGGTATACGTGTTTCTGATAATGGGTAAAAGTGCATATAAAAACAGGGCGACGATTGCTGGTTTGGGTCCAATACCCAGCAATGGAATCATAATTCCTAAAAGTGCAATACTTGGTATGGTTTGTAAAATTCCGGCAAAGCCGAGAACAGATCCTGCAAATTTTACTTTGCGGGTAATGAATATTCCTAGTGGCAGTCCGATGATTACAGCCAGTAACAAAGAGGTGAAAGTAAGGCCGATATGCGTAAGTGTTTGTTCGGCCAGTTTATCTCTTTGTTCGAACATGAAGGCCCATAAACTCTGCTGCTCATTCATGATCGCCATTTTTAAAATCACTATAAGCAGTCATAATTTCTTTGTAACCTGCGGTTTTATGAGTTTTTAATTGGGTATTGAAAATCCGGATTCTGTTTTTTTCTGAGTTAAATAGTGACGTTAAAGCTTCCCAGATATCAATATTCGCATTTTCTTCTGTGCTTATTTTCTGATCGTCTATTTCGGGAATAAAATTCCAGATATCTGACAGAGTTAGGGTTTTCAGTTCGAGTTGTAACCGTTGTTCATTAAAAAACGCTCTCACAAAATCATCCACAGGTTCGAATAAAAGCTGGTAAGGAGTTCCTGTTTGCCTGATTTTGCCTTTTTCCATCAGGCAGATCCGATCCGCCAATTCGAAAGCTTCCTCAATATCATGGGTGACCATCACAATAGTTTTTCCCTTCAGCTCATCCAGCTCATTAAATTCTTTACGGATTTTGGCTCTCGTAACCGGATCTAATGCACCCAAAGGTTCGTCCATTAATAATATGGGCGGATCGGCCATTAAAGCTCTGGCAAGACCCACGCGTTGCTGTTGTCCTCCGCTCAGCTGATCCGGATAAGCATTAAGATATTGCTCAGGTGGCAAATGCAGTTTTTCTAATAATTCAGAAGATCTTTTGGTTATTTTTTCCTTATCCCATTTTAGAAGCTTGGGGACGATGGCAATATTCTCGGCGACAGTATAATGCGGAAAAAGGCCGTTATCCTGCAAAACATAACCCATTCCACGCCTTAAATTTTCAGGATTTTCATCTTGAATGCTTTTGCCATTTACCGTGATACTTCCCTGACTGGGTTCTGTCAGACGGTTGATCATTCGAAGTGTAGTAGTTTTTCCGCAACCACTTGTGCCAAGTAATATCAGCGTTTCACCCTTTTGTATGTTTAAACTGATATCATCTACAGCTTTAACAGAATTATACAATTTACTAATTCCCTGTAGTTTGATCATGCAATTAGGAGCAGATGTTCTGGATTTGAAATGGGAAGTTTGATGACTGGTTTCCTTATTTATGTTGGTATTTTATTCTTCTTTAATTTCTATCTCCTCATTAAAAGTAACATAGTTTTTAATGTGGGCGGATTCAGGGGCTGGTTCATTATAAAAATAAGCAGCATCTAAATTTTCCTTATCGCGATGTTTTAATGTATAAAAAGAGGCGACACCGATTTCGTGTGTAACGTCATGTGTTAAAGATTCTCTCAAAAATTCTTTCTTAAGAGAATGGGGAGGGAAAAATACTTTGTCCTGGTGTTGAATGGTATCATCACTTTCTGCTATAACCTGATTGTTCCATAAAGCTTTCATAGTTCTCAGTTTGGTATACTAACAATTTTACGAAAAATCTAAGGCTTTTGCGAGTGTTAAACGGAATTTTGGACAAAAAAAATCCCGCTATAGCGGGATTTTTACATACAATTAAATTCTAATGCAGTTTAATTTCTTTGCTTACACCGCCAACAGTTACTGTGGCTACATCATCACAAGTACCTGAGCCAAAGTCTAAAGTTTTAACCGGAGCAGAACCTTCTACAATGTCAAAACTTCCGGATACGATATATTTACAGGCAATTGCTTTCATTAAAGGCTTCACAATGTTTACATCACAGCTTCCGCCTTTAGAGTTAGTTCCGGTGGCAGAACCGGTGATCGAGAAAACATCATCCAATGGTGTAGAGGTTGAAGCACCCATAACCAGTTCAATGTTATTTACAGAGCTGAAGCTGAAAGATTTAGCATCATAGCTGATCTTTCCGCCTTTTACTTCCAACGAATAGTTGAAATTTCCGGAAGTATTTTTACCGTTATTGGTGATGCTGGTATTACCTTCGATATGGTAATTATTGACATAGAAATTATCATAAGTTACGTTTATCTTCGCTCCCGGATTTCTGAAACGATCAGAAAAAACAGCGATGATCTTCCCTTTGCGGGTTACTCCGTCAAATGTACAGCCGGCTCCAAAATCTACAGTTACAGTTTTAGGCCATGTTTTGTCTTTCGGACTCACCGATACCTCTGCACATGAAAACATCAGCGAAGCAGGAATTTCAGAAATCTGGTTTCCGCTTCCGTTTACATTAAACAAAGCATCACTTTCTGTAGCAACTGCACTCAGATCGGCAAATGAACCATAAAAGGCACCCGAAGCTATTGCAGATTCTTCTGCAGATGTAAAATCTGAAGAGTCTGTATTCGAATTTTCCTTTTTACAGGAAACCACTATAATAGAAGTTATGCCCAGCATAAGCAGCATTGAGTAAAAAACTTTTTTCATAAACTCGGATTTTTTATAAATATAAGACGTTAATTTTTCTTTTAAGTTTAATTTAATCGAAAATACTCTTAAAATTTCTTTTGCCCAATACAGAACCCGTATTTTTGCTCACAAATTTTTATATATGAAGTTCGCAACAAAAGCAATTCACGCCGGTCAGGAACCTGATCCGGCAACGGGAGCCATAATGACTCCAATATATCAGACATCAACTTACTGGCAGAAATCGCCGGGAGATAATAAAGGATTCGAATATTCCAGAGGAACCAATCCAACCCGTAAAGCCTTAGAAGATTGTTTAGCGGCATTAGAAAACGCTAAATACGGTCTGGCATTTTCAAGTGGAATGGCCGCTACAGATGCAGTGATGAAATTGTTAATGCCCGGCGATGAAGTAATTACCGGAAATGATCTTTACGGTGGATCATACCGCATGTTCACCAAGATCTTCGCCAATTATGGTATTAAATTTCATTTCATTGATATGACGGATGCTTCAAACATCTCTCAGTATGTAAATGATAAAACCAAACTGATCTGGATAGAAACACCAACCAATCCAACCATGCAGATCGTGGATATCGCCGCCGTGGCCAAGATAGCGAAAGCAAATTCTGTAACCCTTGCGGTGGATAACACATTTGCCACACCTTATTTACAAAATCCCATCGATCTGGGTGCGGATATCGTAATGCATTCGGTAACTAAATATTTAGGCGGACACTCGGATGTAATTATGGGTGCGTTGATTGTAAATGATGAAGATCTTTACAAACGCCTTTGGTTTATTTACAATGCTTGCGGTGCAACTCCTGGTCCGCAGGATAGTTTTTTGGTTTTGCGTGGTTTAAAAACCCTGCATTTACGCATGAAAGCACATTGCGAAAACGGAAAGCAGATTGCTGAATTTCTGAAAACGCACCCTAAAGTGGATAAAATTTACTGGCCTGGATTTACTGATCATCCGAATCATGATATTGCCAAAAAGCAAATGCGTGATTTTGGAGGTATGATCTCATTCACCATTAAAGACGCTGATCTGAAGGAAACTTTCCGTGTTGCATCTTCATTCAAGGTTTTCTCTCTTGCAGAATCTTTGGGAGGGGTGGAATCTCTGGTCAATCATCCAACTTCCATGACGCACGGATCCATCCCGAAAGAAGAGCGTGAAAAAGTAGGAGTAGTAGATAGTTTACTTCGCCTAAGCGTTGGAGTAGAGGATATTGAAGATTTGCTGGAAGATTTGAAACAAGTACTTTCTTAGAATAGAGCAAAGAGTAAGGAACAAGGAACAAAGAGCAAGGAGCAAGGAGTTAAAGAAAAAGGAGCAAAGAAAGCTGTAAAGTTAAGATCTAATATATCAGTGAAGATCCTTCCGTCTTTCTTCCTTGGTCTTTCATCCTTAATCTTTCCATCTTTCATCCTTAATCTTTCCATCTTTCATCCTTAATCTTTCCATCTTTCATCCTTAATCTTTCCATCTTTCATCCTTGGTCTTTCATCCTTAATCCTTCCATCTTTCATCCTTAATCTTTCCATCTTTAATCCTTAATCCTTCCATCTTTCCATCTTTCATCCTTGCTCCTCACAAATGACCAACCTAAAAGCTTTTCTTGATTCAAAAGTAGAACAGTATAACCGGCCTGAATTTATCAAAAATGATCCGGTGGTGATTCCGCATTTGTTTTCTGTAAAGCAGGACATTGAGATTATGGGTTTTTTTGCGGCTATGCTGGCATGGGGACAAAGGAAAACAATCATTAATAAATGCGCTGAGCTGATAGAGAGAATGGATGGAGCGCCCTATGATTTTATTCTGAACCATCAGGATTCTGATTTGCGCAACTTACTGGATTTTAAACACCGCACCTTTAACGATACCGATCTGTTGTATTTCATCAGTTTTTTGGAGCATCATTACAATGAATTTGATTCGTTGGAAGATGCATTTCTACCTCTTGCTTACCGGAATGTGGAGCCGGAATTTAGAGCGGATTTTACTACTGAAGAAAAGAATCCGGCGAATATATCCAAATCAAGTTCGCCGGTTTGTTATGATGGAGAATTATCCGCAGCAGCGGAACCCAATATCGAACTGTTCCTAAACTATTTCAGAAAATATTTTTTCTCCTTACCGGATGTTCCCGCAAGAACCGCCAAGCATGTTTCTTCGCCTTCGCAGAAATCCGCCTGCAAACGATTAAATATGTTTTTGCGCTGGATGGTTCGTGATGATGATAAAGGCGTGGATTTTGGAATCTGGAAACAGATCAAACCATCACAACTTATTTGCCCAACTGATGTGCATGTAGAACGCGTGGCACGTAAACTTAATTTGATAGAACGTACTCAGGTCGACTGGAAAACGGCAGTAGAACTAACCGAAAAATTAAGAGAATTTGATCCCATTGATCCGGTTAAGTATGATTTTGCATTATTTGGCCTGGGAATTGAAGAGAAATTTTAAATAAATAGGTAAAAGAGTTTTCTGTTTTTATTTCTCAGTTCTAAATTCTCATATCTCAAATCTCAAATCTAATATCTCATATCTCATATCTAAAATCTATTGTCTAATATCTGTCGTCCTTATTCTTTAATCTTTTGTCTTTATAACGTGAAAATAAACCTACTTATCCTTTCTTTCCTCATCGCCGGGACTCAAACATTTGCACAAAATAATACCTCGCCATACAAAACCAGTTTAAAAGTGGACGGTGCCGCAATTGCCGCAGGAGTAGGAATCTCTTATCTTGGATTAACCATGATCCAGAATATCAAACCTTTAACCGATGCTGAATTACTGGCTAAGAACAAGGATGATGTTTTCTTCATCGACCGTCATACAGCCGGAGATTTCTCTGATAAATATGATAAAGGAAGTTATATCCCATTTTACGGATCTTTTATCGCTGCTCCGCTGGCTGCATTGGTCAACAAAAATGAACGCAATCATTTCGGACAGGTTTTCACTTTATTTATAGAAACTATGGCCGTAACTGGATCAGTTTACACAATGACTGCCGGAAATGTAAGAAGGAGTCGCCCGCTGGTTTACAATACTAATCTAACTGACGGTGAGCGCAAAAGCAAAGATGCCCAGCGTTCTTTCTTTGCCGGACATACGGCCGCAACAGCTTCGGCCACGTTTTTTGCTGCCAAGGTGTTTGCCGATTTCAATCCCGATTCAAAATTAAAACCTTATGTATGGGCAGCAGGTGCGGCAGTACCGGCAGTGGTTGGTTATATGCGCTACAAAGCTGGAAAGCATTTTTTAACCGATAACCTTTTAGGTTATGCCGTAGGAGCCGGAGCCGGAATTCTAGTTCCTCAGTTGCATAAGATCTCTAATAAAAATGATATTGCAGTTAAGCCTTTCGGCGGAAAAGATTTCCAGGGTGCAAGTTTAACTTACACTTTCAGTAAATAAACAGCATTCCTAAACCAATATAACAGGGCGGAAATGAAATTTTCTGTCCCTGATTGTTTTAGAGCAAAAATGTAACTTTGCCCTATGAATACGGTTTCTCCCTCTCAATTTCCTACAGATACAATTATTGCTCTTGCCACGCCTTCGGGTACAGGTGCCATCGGCGTTATTCGTTTATCCGGTCCAGATGCCTTGAAACTGGTGAACAAGGTTTTTAAAGGGAAAGATCTGGAGAAACAGCCCTCACATACATTGCATTTGGGTACCATCCGCGACGGCGAAACTATTCTGGATGAAGTATTAGCCTCCTTATTTGTGGCGCCACATTCGTACACTAAAGAAAATGTGGTGGAAATTTCCACGCATGGTTCGGCTTTTATCATCGAAAGTATTATTAAATTACTGGTTCGGCATGGCGCCCGACCGGCAAATCCCGGTGAGTTTACCCTGCGTGCTTTCCTGAACGGACAAATGGATCTGAGTCAGGCAGAAGCAGTAGCAGATCTCATTGCTTCCGATTCACGAGCTTCGCACCAAATGGCCATGCAGCAAATGCGTGGCGGTTTTTCAAACGAATTACAACACTTACGTGATCAATTAATACATTTCGCCAGCATGATCGAGCTGGAACTGGACTTTGGCGAAGAGGATGTAGAATTTGCTAACCGCGATGATCTGAAAGGACTAATCTACCAGATCGACCGTGTGCTGCAAAAACTGATCATGTCTTTTGAGCAGGGAAACGTAATGAAAAACGGTGTTCCAGTGGTTATTGCCGGAAAACCCAATGTGGGAAAATCGACCTTATTAAACGCTTTGCTCAATGAAGAAAGGGCCATCGTATCTGAAATTGCAGGTACCACCCGCGATACCATTGAGGATGAAATGAACATTCGCGGAATTAATTTCCGTTTCATCGACACGGCCGGCATACGAGAGACGCAAGATATTATTGAAGCAAAAGGAGTGGAGCGCACCCACGCCAAAATAAAACAAGCCAAACTGATCATTTACCTGGTCGATCCCGAGCAGGATATCGATGATATCCATCAGCAGATCTCATACTTAAACGAACTGCAAATTCCGTATCTGGCTTTGATCAATAAAATGGATCTGCTTACGGATGAGATCCGCCAAAAGTTAAATGACCTCGACCTGGTATATATTTCCGCCCGCAATAAAGAAGGTATCGAAGAACTGCAGGACAAGATTCTGGAGAAAGTAAACCTGCAGCAGATTAACGCGGATGATGTACTGGTAAGCAATATACGCCATCTGGAAGCCTTACAGAAAACCCAGAATTCCCTTAACAGCGTTCTGGCAAATATTGATAACCCCATAACTTCCGATTTTCTGGCCGTAGACATCAAACAAGCGCTTTATTATCTCGGGGAAATTACCGGACAGGTAACAACCGATGATTTGTTGGAGAATATTTTTTCTAAGTTCTGTATCGGAAAGTAGGTTCAGGTATTTCTTCCTGATATCCGAGCCTTCAAATCAAATTTTTAATTGATTTATTGTTGAGGTTGCAAATTTCAGAATACTTATTACTGTGCGAGGTCTTAGAAATTTAATTACTTTTAGTTTCATTGAAGTATATGGAAAAAGAGACAATTAAAAAATTGAATAAATCTTTCGAGGAATACGCTTATCAGCAAGACGCTATAGATTATTGGCTCGCTCGTGAATTACAAGCACTTCTAGGATATGCCGACTGGCGTAATTTTTTAAACGCTGTCGAAAAAGCAAAGGAAAGTTGCAAAACTACCGGCGAGGATGTTTCAGACCATTTCGTTGACGTCACCAAAATGGTAAAGATCGGCTCAGGTGCGGAGCGTCAGCAAGATGACATCATGCTTACACGCTATGCTTGTTACTTAATTGCACAAAATGGCGATCCCAAAAAAGAGCAAATTGCTTTTGCTCAGAGTTATTTTGCCATTCAAACCCGTAAGCAGGAACTGCTGGAAGAACGAATACAGCTTAATGAACGTTTGCAGGCT
>JBBRCI010000106.1:0-8172 GCA_038204935.1 Sphingobacteriales bacterium
CAAAGAGAATTACATAATCTAACTCAGGAAGAATTATCAGACAAATCAGGTATTTCGGTAAGAACTATTCAGCGGATTGAATCAGGAAAAGAGCCCAGAGGTTACACGCTTCGGGTTTTGGCTAAAGTGTTAGAAATAGAAGAATGCGAATTAGTAACCCAACAAACGAAAGAAGAAAACATCATTGTTGAAGAAAATAAACCCCTCAAAGAGGTTATTTCTATTAACTATTCTTATCTAAAATTAATCAATCTTTCATCCATTCTATTTATACTAATTCCGCCATTAAACATTCTCGTACCGCTAATCATTGTGCTGGTGATGAAGCAAAAAAATACCTTCACTAAACAACTTATTTCAATCCAAATACTTTGGACGATTATAGCACCAATTGTATTTATGCTGGGCATTTTTTTGAAACTTGGGAACAAGTTTTCTTTAGTGCTGATAGTGGTAATTGTTTTATCTAATGTATTCATCATCCTTCGGAATGCAATAGAAATAGACAGAAACAAAAAACTTCATTATAAACTGAATTTCAGTATGATATAAAATCTGTCGGGTATTTGGCAGGTTATTGTCGTGGAATTTTTTAGGTTAAAAAAAGTGCTTTTCTAACCTTTGCTAAAATAAATTATAGCAAAATCGAAATTCATTATGAACAAAAAAATTATCTTAAGCCTTACTATTGCCATCATTTTTAGTTCAATCAGCAAAGCACAGACTGATAAAAATTCAGAACTCTATAGAACAATCCTATCAAAAGACAGCTTACTTTTTAATGTTGGCTTTAATCATTGCGAAATTGGACAATTTGAGAGCCTATTAAGCGAAAACCTAAAATTTTATCACGACAAAGACGGAATTTCTGATAAAACAAAATTCCTTTACGACCTAAAAAATGGGTTATGCAAAAGTCCTGAAATCCGTAAGGTAAAAAGGATTTTAGTAAAAGAAAAGACTGAAATTTTTCCGCTTTACCGAAATGGAATTTTGTATGGAGCTATTCAAAACGGAGAACATTTATTTTACGAAAGTAAGGAAAGCCAACCTGGTTCAGCAAAGTTTACAAATGTATGGACTTTGGAAAACGGCGATTGGAAATTGACCACATCCTTAAGTTTTGGACATCAAGCATACGAAATGCAAAAAACAGAAAATTCAATTTTTGACAATGATGCAGAAATAGAGAAATGGCTAAATGAAAATAGAGTCCCAACTCTTGGGCTTGGAATAATTGATAATGGTAAACTCAAACAAGTGAAGGTATATGGTGAGATTACCAAAGGTGTTTCTGCACCATACAATACAATTTTCAATGTGGCATCTCTAACAAAACCAGTAACAGCTTTGGTTGCTTTAAAGTTGGTTAGTTTAGGTAAATGGAATTTGGATGAACCTCTCTACAAATATTGGACTGATCCAGACATTGCAAACGATCCACGCACTAAAAAATTAACAACAAGGCTTATTCTTAGCCATCAAACAGGTTTTCCGAATTGGCGTTGGATGAATGAAGACAAAAAACTTAATTTTCAATTTGACCCGGGAACAAAATACCAGTATTCAGGCGAAGGGTTTGAATATTTAAGAAAGGCCTTGGAAAAGAAGTTTAAAAAATCATTACAGCAATTAGCAAACGAACTAATTTTTAAACCGCTGGAAATGGATGATACCAGATACATTTGGGATAAAAATGTGGACACATCCAGACTTGCTGTTGGCTATGACAAAAATGGGAAAGCTTATGAAACCATAAAAAACAAAATTCCTAATGCTGCCGACGATTTATTGACGACTATTGGAGATTACGGAAATTTTTTGCTGAGCGTAATGAATAGTGAAGGACTTACTAAACAAGTTTTTGACGATATGAAAACTAACCAGGTAGCAACTAAAAACGGAAAACATTTTGGTTTGGGTTTTGAAATTTATGACCTTGGAAATGGCGACATTGCTTTATCACACGGCGGTTCTGACAAAGGTGTTCAGACAATAGTTTTTATTATTCCTAAAACTAAACAAGGACTTTTAATCTTCACAAACGTTGATGATGGTTACAAGGTTTACGAAAAATTGCTGACTCATTATTTAGGCGATTACGGAAAGAAAATATATGAAATTGAGATGAAATAGTAAAACAACTGCTATTAAAAGTATTTGCAAAAGCAGGTCTGAACATTGTAATATCATCAATGTGCAGGCATCATCTGCGGCTGGCGCTCGACGTTCAATTTCAACTTAAGTTCATAACTTCAACTTAATACTTATGATTTGGAGTTTACTATTACGCTCATAATTACGATGATATGGCTGGAGAGTTTATTATTTAAATAAATACAGCTTACGCCACGTCGTCGTTGCTTATCATCAATCCCGTGTTTTCACGTTATTCACTTTTCCATCAGTGATTGTAGCTTGCTTTATAATCTCACCAGTTTTAAGATTAATTTGCGACATCGTACCGGAAAACGAACCTGAGAGTCTGTCATCTGTTATAGAAGTAACGTTAAAGTTTATTTGATCTTCAGGATATACCACATAATGAGAAGTATCAATACTAATGGTATTCAATTTAACTCCACCAGAACGGTAATCTAATATATAACTTCCTGTTTTAAGATTATCTGTATCAAAATATAAGGAGATCACATTCTTCTTTGATTGGTCATTACCCCAGACAACGTATTGAGTCGTCGTGCTAAATTCCTGGCTGGGTAATACTTTATAAAAATTTGCCTGTTGTACGCGATCGTTCGAATTCTGATAGATAACCGCTTTCCCGTCTACTTTACATTCTATGCTGCCAAGATTTGACGACTGTCCGGACTTTTTGCAAGATTGCATTGCAGTAAACAATAGGATGGCGATGATTAGTTTTTTCATAATATAATTAATTAAAAGGTTGAAGTTATTTTAAGGATAATTTAGATATAATTTTCTTTTGAATATAATAATTTTTTCAGCCAACCATGTTTATAGGCTTACATGCGGAAGTAAAGATTTATGTCTCTTAAGGGCTTGACCGAAAACCTTCTGTAAATCCCCATCGTCCTTATTTAATTGTCCGCGTTTGAAACGCGGATGCATGAGAAATGCGATTCTATCGCAATTAAATTTGACTGAAAATGTATTTTTAAAAAAGATTGTTGAATAGTAAATATTTAAAAAGAGCCGATAATGCAGATGCATTAAAAAATGTTGTTCTCAGCCATGAGGACGATGGATTCTTGGGCGTAATTAATCCCCACTGCAGCAATCCTCATACTTAGCGGTAATTTTTTCAAGACCCTATCGTTGAAAACAACAAAAATGCTTTATATTCACAGTAAATAAGTTGCGACATGGGAAAAGTAACGCGAGGAACAAAACCGTTCGACATCAAAAGAAGTATTCAGAATGCATCGGGAAAAGCCGTAGCAGTAAGAAAATCTACACTGAGGGCTGGCGGCAAGGTATATTTTTGGAGTAATAAAATTGAGCGTGTTAGTGTCATAAGAGCTGGTATTCCATATGATTCTATTGAAGTAGTTAGCAAAAGGCTTAATAATCCTGTAAAATCTGTGTTGGCAATTATTGGAATTCCCCAAACTACCTACAATAAGAAAAAAAGTGAACATTCACTATTGGATAGTAGAGATAGTGAATTAGTAATTTTGATTAATGAGTTAATTGATTATGGTTTGGAAGTTTTCAATAACGAAGAAGAAAAATTTCAGAGATGGTTAAAAAAACCAAATTTATCTATTGGTGGAAATTCTCCCGAAAGTTTGCTCGATACTATAACTGGAATTAATGAAGTGAAGTTTAGTTTAAATCGCCTGGAGTTTGGAAATTTGGCGTAATGGTAGTATTTAGAATCGAAAGAGAAAAATACTTAAATTCTACTTTAACCGGCATTGGAGCATCAATGACAGAAGGTTATCGATGGAATAGTTTTAATACGCAAATTATATACACGGCTGAAACCAGAGCTTTAGCCACGCTTGAAGTTTCTGTTCATTTAGATCTAAGCGAAGATTTACCATATGATCGTTATTATGTCGAAATCGAAATTCCCGATGAAATTACAATCCAGGAGGTACTTTTAGAAGATTTGCCAGAAGATTGGAATTCTAACCCTCCAACTTTGACTACACAAATTATTGGTGACGATTTCGTTGATTATAATGAAGCGGCAATTCTCAAAGTGCCGAGCAGTATTGTACCTCAAGAGTTCAATTATTTGATAAATCCGAATCATCAAGATTCGTCAAAAATTAAAGTTATAAGTACTACAAAAATGATCTTTGACACCAGACTAAAAGGTTCGAAACAATAAAAACTACCACTAAAAGCCTTTAATAAGATCGGCTGATATTTAGCAATTGTACAATTCGATTTAATAATTAGTCTTTTCACAACACAAGGCTCTGATAAATTCAGAAATCCGAATTCTCATAAGATAAAAAGCAAAGATTCATCCGTCATTTCAGGAATGTAAACAGCTGATCTTTAATTCGCCACGTTTTATACAGTTCGCCTGGCGGACTGTGACGGATTGGTTGAACAGATTAGTTCCTAACAATTCAGCACTAGCCTTAATTTTCCCCAAACCAACACATAAACCCAATGCAGCTGTTATTGGTGATATTGTTACTATTTAACGTTAAAATTTAAAACCATGGCTTACAAAACAGTAAATCCCTTCACGGGAGAAGAAGTAAAATCTTTTGATGAAATAAGTAAACAGGAATTAGACGAGAAGCTGCAAAAAGCGTCAGCATGTTTTGAAACCTGGCGTAAAAAAAGTTTCGACGACCGGAAAAAAATAGTACAAAAGGTTGCCGACCTGATGCGGGAAAGATCGGATGACCTGTCAGCACTCATCACCTTAGAGATGGGGAAACGTATAAAAGAAAGTGAAGGCGAAGTAGAACTGAGTGCCTCCATTTATGAATATTATGCGACAAATGCAGAGCAGTTTTTGGAAGACAAGCCGCTCAGCCCGGAGAAAGGTTCGGCCTATGTGAGAAAAGAACCGATAGGTGTTTTACTGGGCATAGAGCCATGGAATTATCCGTATTACCAGGTAGCCAGGTTTGCAGCACCAAATATTATGGCAGGCAATTGTATTATGCTAAAACATGCTTCAAACGTTCCGCAATGTGCAATAGCCATAGAAAGATTATTTAAAGATGCGGGAGCGCCGGAAGGTTTGTATACCAATCTGTTCGTAAGCAGTGAAAAAATAGACGAGCTGATCGCCAATCCCTTGATCAGAGGCGTGTCGCTTACCGGGAGTGAAGGGGCCGGTGCCAGCGTAGCCGCGGCTGCCGGAAAAAGTTTAAAGAAGTCAGTTCTGGAATTGGGTGGCAGTGATCCATTCATCGTTTTGGAAGATGCGGAACTGGATAAGACCGTTCAATGGGCTGTGTACGGCAGAATGCAAAACTGCGGACAGGCCTGTACTGCATCGAAAAGATTTATTGTGATGGACAAAGTCTATGACGAATTTCTGAAAAAATTTAAAGGAGCGTTAGAAAGTATGAAACCCGGAGACCCAATGCAGGAAGAAACGAGCCTTGGGCCACTTAGTAGCAAATCGGCATTAGAAGGCTTGGAAGAGCAGGTTGAAAAGTCTGTGAAAGCGGGGGCTAAAGTGGCAACGGGCGGTAAGCGTTTTGACAGGCAGGGATATTTCATGCAACCTACTATACTAACAGACATCCCAAAAAATGCGGAGGCTTATCATGAAGAGTTATTCGGACCGGTTGCTTCTGTGTACCGCGTAAGTTCTGAAGATGAAGCAGTGGAACTGGCCAATGCAACCCGGTTTGGACTAGGCGGATCTATTTTTACTTCGGATGAAAAACGTGGTCAAAAACTGGCAGAAAGAATTAATTCAGGAATGATATTTATCAATCACCCAACCGGCTCACAACCTGATCTCCCTTTTGGAGGCACCAATCAAAGTGGTTACGGCAGAGAACTTTCATCGCTCGGTATAGATGAATTTTTGAATAAAAAGCTGGTACGTACAAGCGATATTAATGATCAATAAAATCTATATGTAAATTTAAAACGGGATTTTGCTTTCCCGTTTTTTTTATGCCTCATTTGTATAAGAAAAGCTAGTTGGAGGTGTAAAATAAATTAATATGTCAAAAACATTTGGTGATAAAGTCATTGATTTCAACCGACAATTACAATATTCGGATAAACTGCCGGAGAATTTTCAGGTTCTCAATCCATACATGAATAATCCTGAAACGATGGAAGTCATGCAGCAGTTTTATCATAAATATTACCACGATTTAAATCAACGAAAATTTATTATCGGAATTAACCCGAGCCGTCACGGAGCCGGTGTAACGGGTGTGCCATTTACAGATACCAAACGACTTGAAACTGTTTGTGGCATCAAAATGCAATCGGCATATACGCACGAAATTTCCTCAGTTTTTATGTACGATATAATTAAAGAATTTGGAGGAACGAATGAATTTTACAGTCAATTTTACATTAATTCTCCATTTCCCTTAGCCATTATCCGACAAACAAAAGAAGGCAAATGGCTGAATGCTAATTATTATGATGATCCTATACTTTTTGAAACGGTAAAGGAATTTATGATCATGTCTTTGAAAAAACACATCAGTCTGGGATTAGATACTTCGCAGGTTTTTGTGCTCGGCAAGAAAAATGCAAATTTTATCCAAAAGCTAAACAAAGAAGTAAAGTTGTTTGACAGTTTAACAGTTCTGGAACATCCGCGATATATCCAGCAATACAAATCAAAAGAGAAACAATTTTATATAGATAAATATATTCTGGCATTAAATAATTTCAAATAAAAAAACTGGGAACATTTACTATTTCTAAAAATAAAAATTCAGTAATCTGTGATTTTCTTTGACTAAACTACACTAATAAAGAAAAAGGAAATTTGGAAGCCGAAATCTCATCAGATAAAAAGGAAAAATTCATCCGGGCAGTTCAGGAAAATGAACGGCTGATCTTTAAAATTGCCACGTTTTATACCGATTGTCGGGAGGACCGGGACGATTTAGTTCAGGAGATTATTTACAATTTATGGAAGTCGTTCGAGTCGTTCAATCAGCGTTCTGCCTTAAGTACGTGGTTGTATCGCATCGCCATGAATGTTTCCATTTTTCATTTAAAGAAGAATAAGAAACGGGTTTCAACGGTAGAAACTGGTCTGGAAGTTTTTGATTTCCAGGACACTGAAATGGATGATTACGAGGAGAAAATGGCCAGTCTGCAACAGCAGATACAGCATTTAAACTTGTTCGACAAAGGTATTTTGATGCTATATTTGGAAAGCAAAAGTCACGAAGAGATTGCAGAAATTGTGGGAATTTCTAAAAGTAACGTCGGGACAAAATTATCCCGCATCAAAGAAAAGTTAAAAAAACAAATAGCTGAAAAACATTAAAAATTTAAGAAATGGAATTAGAAGACTTAAAGCAGAACTGGAATTCGATGAACACTGAAAGTGCAGTTTCCGATAAATTAACAGGTGAAATCATCGACCAAATGACACAACGAAAAATCAATTCGAAGATCAATAAAATCAGAACTCCGGAAATTACCGGCGGATTGGTTTGTATTCTTGGTTTGGTTTTTATTGGATATAATTTCGACAAACTGGACAGTACATTTTTGCAATCCATTGCGCTGATCACTATTTTATTGCTGATGGCTTTGCCACTTCTTAGCTTTTTAAGCCTGAAACAATTTGATTTAAATGATGACCCTAAAGACAAACCATACATCGAAACAATAAAGCAATTCGCTGTTCAGAAATTACGCTTTCAAAAATATCAGCAAATCAATATTTTTCTCTGTTATTTGTTGCTGGTGGGCGTGGTAATTTTATTGCCTAAATTCTTTTCAGGGAAAGATCTTTCTCAAAGCAAAACGTTCTGGATGTTCGCTTTTTCTTTTGGCTATATATTGCTGATGCTGTTTTCCAGATGGGTAAAGAAATATTATGCGAAGTCGTTGAATCAGGCGGAGGAGTTGTTGAGAGAGGTTAAAATGTAAGGGATCTTAAGCCATCTTTTTGAATGCAATGAGAAATCTCTGTGGAGAGATTGATGAACGAAAATTTGCAGGAAGTTAAAAGCAAACCTACAACAGTGATTTATTTTCTTTAGTCCCTTCGGG
>JBBRCI010000107.1:0-7923 GCA_038204935.1 Sphingobacteriales bacterium
TTTTTATTAAAAGCGTGGTTACACGGTAACCGTTGTTGGGACAAAACTTCAAGTAATTTGATTTTCTAAACTGTTTATATTAGATGTGATCTTTTCTTTTGCGTCTAAATTTCCTTGAATTGCAATTGAAACTTAATCTAATTTGTCATTGGTTTTAATTATCCCACCCAGTTTTTGAGGGAGGAGTGAGCTTAAAATCTGAAAATTTAACATCATGCAAACCTGTTAATTGAATTGTGTTTTGTGAGACTTTAGAAAACTGGTAATCAATTTCATATCGCTTAGTAATATTAGCCAGCACAACCTCCACGCGTGTTAACCTGACCAAGAGATAGCAAAGGGCTGATTAAAAGAGCAGCAACCGTTGCATTTCTAAAAATAGTATTAGTTGTTGTTTTCATGATGTTATTTTATGATTGTCGTGAGGTTGGTATTAATTTTTAAATCTCAAATTGAAGTACTTTCATAGAGAAGTTAAGAGCAGTCATATTGCTTAGCTTTTCGTCTTTAAAGGTGAAGGCTGCAACTGCAATTAAAACCTCATTTTTCATTGTCCAGTCGTGTAAGTTAGAAGAACCGGACACCTTGATAGATGAATTTGCAGGAATGGATTGGTAGCTGGTTGTTTGAGCACATAGGTTGAATGCACTCATACCTGATAAGAGGAAGATGATGATGAATAAAACTCTTTTGATTTGTGAAGAAGTTATTGTAGGATATTGTTTAGTTTTCAATTTTGTAATCTTTGCAAAGGATTTTATTTCTACCGGCAAATGTAGATGAGTGGACAGTGCCGGGAAATGATGTGCAGACGTTAAAAAAGTGATCTAAAACAATTTCGAGAATTAAATAGGTATTTTTCTTAATTAGGATTAATTGAGGTTAAGTTTGAGGATATGAATAATGCTGCTTTACTTCGTGCCATCATTGATAATGCAATTGACGGAATCATCACTATTGATACAAAAGGAATTGTTGAATCTATCAATCCTTCAGGGTGTGAGTTGTTCGGTTACACTCCTGAAGAGGTGATTGGAAAGAATATTTCTCAGCTGATGCCCGAACCAGACCGTTCCCGCCATGATGGATACCTCACCCGTTACCAGGAGACCCGAACTCCCCACATTATTGGTAAAGGAAGAGAAGTGAAAGGAAAAAAGAAGGATGGTTCTCTTTTCCCTTTCCGGTTAGCGGTAAGTGAAGTGCAATATGAGGGAAGAATTATTTATAATGGTTTTATTCATGACCTCAGCCGGGAGAAGGATGCAGTAGGGCAGTTATTAGAATACACCAATAAACTGGAGCAGTTGGTGGAAGATCGTACCGTTAAATTAAAATCTTTAATCGCTCAGCTTCTGGAAGCTAAAGAGGATGTGAGTCAATCTTTGGAGAAAGAGAAGGAATTGAACCAGTTAAAAAGCCGCTTTGTATCCATGGCTTCGCATGAGTTTAGGACACCTTTAAGTTCAATACAACTTTCTGCATCTTTAATAGATAGGTATTCGATAGAATATAATAACCCGAATATTGGTAAGCACGTTAGCAAAATAAAGATTGCCATCGTAAACTTAACCACCATTCTAAATGATTTTCTTTCTCTTGAAAGATTGGAAGCCGGAGTTATTGAGCCGAAATTTCAATCTATAAACCTGGTTAAATTTTCAGAAGAGATCACAGAGGAGATGCAAATGGTGGCCAAACAAAATCAGAACATCATTTATCAGCATACAGGCACTCAGAGTTTTATGGAAACAGATTCCGGCTTACTTAAAAATGCGATCATTAATTTAATTTCCAATGCCATTAAATATTCGGGAGAGAACACTTTTATTGAATTCAATACAGAGATTAATAACCAACATTGTTTAATTACCATAAAAGACAATGGTATTGGTATACCTTTAAGCGAACAGAAAAATCTCTTTCAGGCTTTCTTCAGAGCACACAATACGGGAACCATTCCGGGTACAGGGTTAGGTTTAAATATAGTTGACAGGTATGTGAAGTTGCTTAATGGTGAGGTGGAATTTGAGAGTGCGGAGAATAAAGGAACTAAATTTACCCTGATTTTAAATTGCAAACATGAAAAATAAAATCTTGATTATTGAAGACAATGATGACATAAGGGAAAGTACTGCCGAAATTCTGGTCTTGGCAGGCTATGAGGTTATTACCGCCAATAATGGTAAAATAGGTGTGTCTCTGGCGCAAAAAGAAATTCCTTCCTTAATCATTTGTGACATTATGATGCCCGAACTGGATGGTTACGGTGTACTCTATCTTCTGGAGAAAAATCCGGATACGGTGGTAATTCCATTTATATTTCTTTCTGCAAAGGCAGAAAGATCAGATATGCGAAAAGGAATGGAGATGGGAGCTGATGATTACCTGACAAAACCTTTTGATGACATTGAATTATTAAATGCTGTAGAAAGCCGTCTTAATAAAAAGAACAAACAGCATAAGTTTTACAGCAAAGGTCTAAAACAATTAGATGATTTTGGGAGCAAAGCAGATGGAAACAATGAGTTGAAAAATCTGGTCGAACTGAAAAAAATTCGCAAAGTAAAAAAAGGACAGGTTATTTATTATGAGGGCGATGTCACACAAGGCATTTATCTGGTTTTGGCTGGCAAAATAAAGATTGCCAAACATAGCGAAGACGGTAAAGAATTTTTAACCGAAATATACCAAACCGACGAATATTTTGGGATTTACGATGCTTTAGTAGGCCGGGTACATACCGAAAATGCAGAAGCAATGGAAGATAGTAGCATTTGCATGCTTCACAAAGATCAGGTTGATAAGATTCTAAACAAATACCCATCCTGCGCTATGCAGTTTATACAATTATTGTCTTCAAGTTTGCAAAACAAAGACAAGCAATTGGTTCAATTGGCATATCATTCTGTAAGGAAAAGATTAGCCATTACATTAATGCGTGTCAAAGAAATTAATAAAAAATCTAACTTCAAAATCTCCCGTGAGGACCTTGCCGCTATGGCGGGAATGGCCACCGAAACCGTGAGTCGCACTCTCAGCGATTTTAAAGAAGAAAAACTTATTGAAAAAAAGGGCAGCGAAATCCAACTCATTGACGTGGAAAAGCTCTCTAAAATGAAAAATTAATTTCAGATTTTTCCATGACCAATCCAAAGGCAAGGTGCAGGGCAATTCGCTACCTGCCTGCTTGAAGGTATCTTTATGCCCCTTAAGTGGTGTAAAGGATGAAAAGTGAAAGCCATCCCCCAAAGACAGTTAATTTGAACCTTGTTTCTAAAAAATTGACCAGAATCATTTTTTTGACTGATACCCCTCAAAAATAAATAGTGCTGTATTAAATAGATTTGAAGAATTATTTTTCTTTTTATCCAAATTAATGAAAGCAGTTGTTTACAGTATTCAAGCGTTCGAGAAGGAGTTTATAGCTAAAGCCAATCATAAAAAGCATGATATAACTTTGATATCTAATACTCTGAACTTACAAACAGTTCAGTTTGCGGAAGGGAAAGATGTGGTTGTAGTTACTGTAAATGATGATTTATCAGCAGATGTCATAAGCGCTCTTAAAAAATTGAACGTAAGATATATTGCAAACCGGTCGAACAATACTGATCACATAGATAAAATACAAGCTAGCATTTTAGGGATTAAAATTGCTAATGTATTCGATTTAGAGCCGCAGGAAATTGCCATGCAAACTATCCGGAATTTAGATAACTGGCAGGCAAATAAATGTAATGGAAAAACCTGCGCCTGTGGAAATCCATGCATATCAAAAAGTAAATTAGATTAATCATTATTCCTTAAAGCAAAACTTCAGGACTAGTTATTTGCGTTTCTTCATTCCAATTTAATTGAAGGAATATAAAAATCGCAATTCCGCTTAGTGTCATTTTTATTAGTGTCTATTCTCATTTTGTGATGCATCCTTTAGATCTACATTTAATCAAAGTAAAAACAAATAAAATGAAAGCATTAGTATATCACGGACCCGGAAAAAAAGCATGGGAAGAAAAACCTAAGCCTACAATTAATAAATCAACAGATGCAATTATCAAAATTCTGAAAACCACTATTTGTGGAACGGATCTACACATCATGAAAGGCGACGTTCCTGAGGTGACAGATGGCAGAATTATTGGTCATGAGGGTGTTGGTATAGTTGAAGAAACTGGAGCTTCTGTAAGTAATTTCAAAAAGGGAGATCATGTTATCATTTCCTGTATTACATCATGTGGCAAATGCGAATACTGCAAAAAAGCAATGTATTCACACTGCGTGGATGGAGGGTGGATTTTGGGCCATCTTATAGATGGCACACAGGCAGAATATGTGCGTATTCCGTATGCTGATAATAGTTTATATCCTATTCCGGCTGGAGCTGATGAAGAAGCTTTAGTTATGTTGAGCGACATTTTGCCAACTGGATACGAATGTGGCGTGTTAAACGGTCAGGTAAAACCTGGGGATGTGGTGGCAATTGTTGGTGCTGGTCCGATTGGAATGGCTACATTATTAACCGCTCAGTTTTATAGCCCTTCAGAAATCATTATGATAGACATGGATGATAATCGTTTAGCTCTAGCAATGACTTTTGGAGCCACAAAGACTATCAATTCAGCCGAGGTGAATGCAGCGGATGAAGTAATGAAACTCACCAATGGAAAAGGAGTGGATGTGGCTATAGAAGCAGTGGGAGTGCCGGCAACATTTGAATTGTGCGAGAAAATTATTGCTGCAGGTGGCCATATTGCCAATATTGGTGTTCATGGAAAAAGTGTTAGCCTTCATTTGGAGGATCTATGGTCCAAAAACGTAACCATTACTACCCGTTTGGTAGATACATCAACAACTCCTCTGCTTTTTAAAACAGTACAGTCCGGAAAATTGGATCCAAAAAATTTGATCACACATCATTTTAAATTAGATGAGATTATTGAAGCCTATGAAGTTTTTGGAAATGCGGCAAAAGAAAAAGCATTGAAAGTAATTATGACAAGTTAATTTATACCTTATGATTAACCTTAGAAAACCTGCTTTAATTAGCGGGTTTTTTTATGGAGTTTTTTTGAGTCATCCTGAATTAGGTTGGCCATAACAAATGAATAAATATAGTCCTTATCTGGTTATAACGATATTTTTGAATTATTTTTAATGATTGAATTTTAGCTTAAATTTAGTATTAGTAAATAAAGTTCACCTGCCATATTCCTTCGCCCACTGCCAATTTGCGGAATAGCTCAATCTTACAAGCACGATCCTCCTGGTATTTTCAAAATGTTGTTCTAAAAACAAATTTAAATAGGGATTTCATTGCCATTGGACCATAATTTTTATTGTGATGGAAAATCAGCCTGGTAACTGGGATACAATTAGACAGCGTATTTAAGTTGTCCATTAATCCGGCTGATGTAAATAACCTGGCTGATATAATTCTGGTTATGAAATTAAAAGCTTAATTCAACAAAAAAACGCTATAAACCTTGGTTTATAGCGTTTTGAATTTGTTTATAATATGATTGGCGGAGAGCTAGGGACTGTAAACCCTGTTTATTTAGGATTACATTAAATATCAATAATCCTTTATTAAAGGTATTTAAACGGTATTTAATCAATATTAATAAATTCAGATTAAATAGAATTAACCAAAAATAGTATGTATAATTGTATGTAGATTTTTAGTTACATACAATTATGAACATCAAGTATACAGCCACCTTTAAACCTGAAATAAGGCGTTCAACCCCAAAGGATTTAAACAGCCCTTTGATTTCTGAAAACGTGCCTTTAATGATTGATCTAACTTTTGCAGGTCAAAGGGTTTGGATAACTACCGGATATAGAATTGATTTTAAAATTTGGGATGGCATAAACCAAAAAGCCACCGGGAAAACTTCCAAAGGCTTAACAGCTAAAGAGATTAATGCGGCTATAGGATCTGCAAAGGAAAAGATTAAAAAAATCTTTAAGGCTTTCGAGGTTTCAGAAAAAACACCAACGAAGGAAGAATTTTTATTCTCATTTAGAGGCGATAAAAAGAAAGTATCTACAAAACAGACACAAACATTTTTTACAATCTATAACCAATTTTTAAAAGAACGGTCTGCAAAAAGCGAATGGACACCCTCAACAGTTGTAAAATTTGAAAACATTAGATCAAAGCTACTGGAGTTTGATAAAGATTTGACTTTTGAAAAGGCTAACAAAGAAGAAACGTTACAAGCCTTCATTGTGTTTCTAAGAGATAAAAAAGAACTTCGCAATACTACAATAGCAAAACAAATCAGGTTCGTTAAGACCTATTTAAAATGGGCTTATGATAAGGATATAACCCCTAATAATGATTACAAAAAGTTTACACCCTCACTTAAAGGAACAGACGGGAAAAATAAAACGGTTATTTTCTTAAGCCCAGAGGAGTTTTTACAATTGTATAATTTTGATGCTAAAAAGGAACATTTAAATCATGTTAAGGATGTTTTTTGTTTTTGCTGCTTAACAGGATTAAGATACAGTGATGTATTCAAATTACAGCGTTCGGAAATAAAAACGGATTTCATCCAATTTACAACCCAAAAAACAGATCATACTTTAAAAGTAGAGCTAAACGATAAGAGCCGGGCAATATTGGATAAGTATAAAGCTATACCGTTTGAGAACAATAAAGCTTTGCCGGTAATCTCTAATCAGAAAGCCAATGAGCATTTAAAGACACTGCTAAAAATGGCAGAAATCAACGAACCTGTAAATATATCGTATTATAAAGGAGGTGCAAGAATTAACGAAACGCATCCAAAATATGCAGTTGTTGGAACACATACAGCCCGGCGTACATTCGTCTGCCTTAGTCTTTATTTAGGGATAAAAGCAGAAGTAATAATGAAATGGACAGGCCACAGCTCACATACTACAATGAAACCCTATGTAGATGTAATGGATAAATTCAAAGAAATAGAAATGAAAAAATTTAATTTTTAAAAACTTGTCAAAATTAATATTCACACTTTTTATAATACAATAATGAACAAACAATTAATGAAAACGCTATTGCTGACCTGATTGTAGCTGTGGATCCTTCCGACATCAAATATTTATTTGCAGAAATGTTTATGACCTATATTCAACAGCCAGAATACAGGGAATTAGAGCAGATGAAGTGTAGTCAACAGGTAAGTACTTATTATCAGTTAGAGGAGTTCTTCAGCAGGATAAGTAAAACCTAGATAGACGACTAACTTGATAATGGGATATAATCTAAGGACGAATTATAAAATCCAGATTAAACGCCTAAAGATGTCCACCCGATCCGCTGGATTCGGTTCCGGGACGATTTGTACCGGCCCCCATCTGCATATAATAATCCCTATTGTGTACCTGCATATACCAAAAGCGTCCTATTCGGAAAAAATTAAAAAAAAATGCAAAACGAAGATAAAATTTTTGATGCAAATAGTTTTTATAAAAACTATGATAAAAAGGCACAGGACGCAAAAGAATTGAAAGAAGGATTGGTGCGTCAGATTGAATATAAAAAGCAGAAAGAAGAATATATACGTAAAGAAGAAGATAAAATCTCTGATCAACTGTTTGACTGCCGGTTTAAGGATCAGCCTTTAGGGCATGAATATCAATTAGCAATTCAGAGGATAACTAATGAACCGCAAACTGTTAAATGTAATATTGGATTTGCTTTGGTAGAAACAATACTTTTAAATCATGATTCGGAATTTGATATTGAAGGGTTCTTAGATTATCAGTTAATTTATTGTAAAGCGCCGGATAAAAAGTTTTTAGACACATTTGGCAGTTTGTTCGAGTTTGGGTTGGTGCTCTTGAACAAAACCGGCATTATACCCAATACACCTAAAGGTAAAAGGGTTGATGCTTGGCTTGACGAGAAAAGAGGGAAACTAAATAATT